>CADBOW010000016.1 GCA_902796375.1 uncultured Lachnospiraceae bacterium
TCAGTCAGGTAATACAGTTTTCCTGCCAGCTTCCATACTCCGCTCAGCCGGATTCCCTCTGCACTGTAATATGCATAGGTTCCGTTCACCTTGGCCCATGCCTTACGGAGCATAAGCCCGTTCTTGTCGCCGTAGTACTGTCCTACGGCCTTGTTGATGGCCAGCTTTCCTTCTTCATCAAATACATAGGTCTTCCGGTCTATGGTTATCACATCTCCATGAATCGCCATACCGTTCTTGAAGTAGTACCAGTCATTACCGGCCTTCACCCAGCCGTTCCGCGTGTCGTAGGTCTTCGTCATAACGCCGTTCTTATCGAAGAAATAGAGACTGTCCCCGATCAGATGATATCCGGTATAGAGTCCGTCATAATCCGAGAAATACAGCTTACCCTTATCCCGGATCCATCCGGTCACGATACCCTTCTTATCGATACCGAAGTAGTACCATTTTCCGTCCAGCTTCTTCCATCCCTGATAGCTCTGAGCACAGCCGTTCTTGTTATTATAATACTCATTCGCGGTAATGCCGTTATAGGCAAAGCCCTGTCCCTGCATCTTGCTGTTCCAGAAGGAGTAGATCTTCCCTCCTATGGAAAGAGATCCCGTCACCACTGCTTCATCCTTGAAGTAGTACATGCTGCCTGCGCAATTCACCCAGCCGTCGGTGAGCTTCGATCCCAGCTTCTTCAGAAGCACACCCTCATCTGAAAGGATGTACCAGGTCTTGGACACACGGATCACGCCCGTATCAATATAATGGCCGGTGAAATGATACCATTTTCCGCCGATCTTCAGCCATTCATCCTCGGCCAGCTTTCCGCCCTTTTTCACATATTGTCCTGTCTTATAGGTCTTTCCGTCGGAGATCTTTGTCACCCAGCCCGCCTTCTTCTGGTAGGTTCCGGAACGACCGATATAATATCCGTCCGGTGTTTCGCTTTCCATCAGAAGCTTTCCACGAAGAACATAGAAATCATTTACCCATCCGGTATACGGTTTTCCGTTCTTGTAGTAGTAATAGCTTCCGCCGAACAATGTCCATCCGTTGGAAATGGTCTTCTGGGTTTTGATCACCCCGTTGCCGTCGAAGGTATACAGCTTATCCTCCAGCTTTGTTTCCGTGAAGGTCATCTGTCCTTCCTCATTGAAATAATACTCTGCTTTTCCAACCTTGTATTTCCGTCCTGCAACGGCGTAATGGGTCTTTGGATCGATATAATAATATCTTCCTCCCATCTGATACCATCCGCTTCTGACCTCCTGTCCGGATTTACGGAAGATCTTCAATCCCTTATCAAACCAGACAGCCTCATCGGTCGCCATAATACCGTTGAATTTGAAATAATAATTGCTCTTTCCGATGGTATGATATCCGGTCATCACATTTCCGCCGGCGATGTAATACCAGTCACCGGAGATCTCGCTCCAGCCCTTCTCATTCGCCTTTCCGATATAGGCTCCGTCCGCGCCGTAGAGGTTGCACAGGGTGGAGGTCTTCACCAGACCTGTCTGCATAACTCCGTCTTCGTTGAAATAATAATTCTTCTTGTCGATCTTCCGCGGTCCCACTGCCAGTGCACCGGAGGGAAGGATATAATAGGTGGAATCGAAATACTTGGCCCAACCGCTCTTCTCCAGAGTGAAATCATCCCGGAACATATAATACCTTTTTCCGATCTTGAAGATTCCGCCCTTTAACGCGTAGCCGTTCTCATCGAAATAATAATCATGCTTTCCGACCTTCTTCCAGGCCTTCTTCGTCAGCTTGCCGCCGGAGATATAGCAGAGCTTATCTCTGTTCGCATCCTCATAATAAAGACCCTTCTGCTTAACCTTCGAGAGGGCACATTTACTGTTGGCACGATACAGTACTCCGTCAATATTCTTGTACTGACTGGAGATCGCACAGCCCTCTTCATTGAAGTAGTAGGTCTTTCCCTTAACCGCCACAAGTCCCTGCAGGGCCTTTCCGCCCTTATCATAATAATAGTTTCCGTACCATGCGGCGATATAGAGTGAACCGTTTGCCCGGGCACGATAATGATCCTCAGTTCCGGAAGACGCATCCCAGATGGTGAAGGAGGTTGCTGCATACATGGCCCCGTCCTGATCAAAGCCATAATACTTTGAACCGATCTTGGCGATCTGATCCTTCAGAAGCTCACCGTCGATGGCATAATACTTCTTTCCGTTTACCGTCGTCCACTTATTATTTGCGATCTTATTTGCCTTACCGGTTTCACCTATGATATAGGCCGCATCCTTTCCGTTGATGCAGGTAGACCGGAGCATCCGTCCGTCATCATCAAAGTAATATAATACACCCTTTACGGCGAAGGGACCCTTAGGTGCGGCGCCGGCAGCTCCGTAGTAGTGCTTCTCCCCCGAATCGTCGGCATACCATTCATTTGCATACAGCTTTCCGGCAGACTTCACACGATAGTACAGAGTCGATCCGTCGCTGTCGGTTCTTGTAAATGTGGTCTTGGTGATCATTCTGCCGTTCTTGTCAAAACCATAGTAGAAGGATCCTACCTTGGCCACCTGATCCTTCAGGATCACGCCGTCCTTCACATAATAATAGTATTTGTTCTTCTTGATCGTAAGCGTAGTCCAAGCGTTGTTCTTCAGCTTTGTGGCATGTCCGTCCGAATCCACATAGTAGTTCACTCCGTCCGCGGTATACCAGCAATTCCTCCGCATCAGACCGTCATCCTGAAAACAATAGGTGATGGTTCCGATCTTCTTGATCCCGGAAACGGCTGCTCCGGAAGCGCCGAAATAGTAATAATCCGTTCCGTCCTTATACCAGGAATTCACGTAAAGCATTCCGTTTTCCTTTGCACGGAAGATACGGTTCTCCTCCAGTTCCTCGCTGTAGGCCTGGAACGGGCAATCCGTATACATGAGTCCGTCGTCGCCGAAACCGTAATACGCCTTATTGATCTTCCTGACCGTATTGCTCAGATAAACATCATTCACGTAATACCGGTAACCGTCTTCATCATGCGACCATCCGTTCTTAAGCTCAGGGTCTGCAAATACGCTGACCGGTGTCACAACGAAAAGCACTACGAACATCGGCAGCAGAACCGCCAGAATCGATTTCAGTATCCTATGTTTCCCTCTCACAACGCTGTCCTCCTTATCGAAAAGATATCCCTCTTCTGCCTTTTATACTACGGATTCAGGCAGACTCCCGAATTCTTGAAACGATAGATCTTCTTGCCGATGGTTGCCGCTCCGGTCAGCATCGATCCGTCCTTCTTCAGATAATACCATTTTCCGCTCAGCTTCAGCCAGCCGGTCTTCATGGTGCCGTCCTTTCGGAGATAGTACCATTTTCCTGCCAGCCGGATCCATCCGGTTGCCATATAGCCATCCGATTTAAAATAATACCATGCGCCGGAGATCTTCCTCCACTTACTTTTCAGGAAGCTTCCGTCTGCCAGCCGGTATCTCCATCCGGTGGAATCCTTCTCCCAGCCCTCTTTTGCCTTCAACTGAATGATCGATTTATAACCTGTGGCCGACTTCAGCTTCTTATAGATATCATTCGTAACCGATACCGTAAATGTCTTTTTGGCATTTGTCGGTTGTTTTCCGGTTTTGGGACTGGCCGCATACCCGAACTCCTGCGTCCAGTATAAATACATGACATCCTTCACCTGGATACATCCGATCCCCACACAGGTATACCTGCTGTTCAGGATATTCTCCCGATGTCCCATGGTGGAATTCATCCATGCAGAGACCACCACGTCCGCACTCCGCTGTCCGCAGGCCAGATTCTCCGCATAGGATTTATCGGATACCGAGAAGCATTCGTTGCCGTTCGGACGGGTATGACTGATGCTTCCGGAAGAAGCAACGCTTACAATATTCTCCGCCGCCCGCTGCATTGCGGCATCCATCAGGTCCATATCCATGACCAGTGCCGACATCCCCTGTGCCTTTCTTTCCTGATTGATTTTCTTCAGCACCTGGTATGCATAACTGTACATCGCCTTTCCCTGAACCGTGACCGCCCTGGTGGTCGCAGCTTCCACAGATGCCGTTCCCATAGAGAACACTGGTGTCATGGTGATCATCATACAAACGGCAAGGATCGCCGCCAGGATCCGTCTTCTCAGCCTCTTCCTTCTTTCCATACATCATCACCTCATTTCCCCTGAATCCATTTCTTCAGATACTTTCCTGTATCCGTAAGATCCGAATTCGTCCAACCCTTGTGTTTCGTGCAGGTGTTCTTAATCAATGCAGAGGTTTCATTTTTGTTTGAAAGACTCCAGCCGATATAAGATATTTTGTTTTTATTGATGAGCTTCTTCCAGGCCGCGGCGGAAGTATAATCGATGGTCCCGTTTCCGTCTGCGGCACAGATGCTGAATTCGGAAACGAAGACCGGTGTCCCGTTCTTCAGCGCCGTTGTCAGCTTGTTCCGGATCGAATCTCCGTGTGTGGATGCATAAAAATGTAAAACATACATCACGTTCTTGGACTTCTTTACGGGATTCTCCGCTACCAGATCCACATCCTGAGACCAGGTGGGGGTACCTACCAGAATGACCGCATCGGAATCATTTTCCCGGATAATGGGGATAATGGTATCCGCATAGGACTTCACATTGCTCCAGTCGGTCCCGTTGGGCTCGTTGCAGATCTCATAGATCACATTACTGTATTTTCCGTATTGATAGGACATATCCGCGAAGAACTGCTTCGCCTCCTTGATATGGGTGTTCGGATTCCCGTCCTGCAGGATATGCCAGTCGATGATGACATACATGCCCAGCTTTGTTGCATAGGAAACCGCATCCGCAATGGTGCTGTTCAGGGTCGAAGTTTTGACATCATCCCAATCGACACAATACCCTCCGTACTCTTCCGTGTATACCGCAAGGCGTACCGCATTGCTTCCCCAGTTTTTCAGGGTCTGAAAGGCCTGCTGATTGATATTCTCTTTTCCTTCACTCCAGATGATGCCGAAGGTACTGACCCCCTTCAGCTGAACCTGCTTTCCGGCAGAGGAGCAGAGCTTTGTGCCCTTCACCTGGAGAGCCCCCCACTTCTTCGCCGCGGAGCCTGCCGGGTAGGAAGGCGCCTTCAGCTGCGTGGTGTTCGGCTGAACGATGGCTTTGGCTCTGGTCTTGGTCCATACCCCCTTTTTGTTTACATAACGACGTCCAATCCACCGGTCTGTGACCATGTAGCCGTCTGCGCCGAAGTAATAGGTCTTTCGGTCAATGGTCACCCATTTCTTCTTCGGATACCAGGATCCGGCCTGGAACCACCAGCCCCTGGAATTCTTCTTCCAGGTACCGTCCCATTTCTTCTCCCAATAGCCTTTGGCATTCACCCATCTGCCCTTGATATACTCGCTTTTCGCTTTCCCGCTCTTATCGCGGAACACATAATACCAGCCTCCGGAATCCTTCTTCCAGGTGCCTGCCGCGCTCTTTGCGGCAGCCTCACTGCGGAAGGGAAGAACCCACAACATTACCATAAGCGCCGAGAGCAGAAGCAATGCTCTCATCCCTGTTCCTGTCCGCTTCTTCATTCCATACACCTCCGCTTCCGTCAGGCTGTCCATGATTTACAGTGTCAGTTCAACAACTCCGATGCCTCCGATCACATCCACCTCATTCTCCCTGCAGAACTGCAGAAGCTCAGATGACTTCTGACGGTTTCCGCCGTAGAGCTCTTCCATGAGAATACAGTTTCCGGTGGATATCAGGCGTTTCAATGCCTCACTGTCCGTTCCGACCTTTTCTGTCATATGAAGCTCCACATCACTCTTCTTCAGTTCCTTCTTCAGAGCTTCTGCGGCCTTCTCAACGATCTCCCTGCTTTCGGAGCAGAGAACCGCAACTTCCTTCAGCTCATGCTTCTGGCAATAGGTTCCGAGACGAACGCCGGCATAGGCCACGCTTTCCTCTCCGGAATCAAACAGGTAGGCTTTCAGCTCCTTCTTTGCCAGGAAATCCCGATAGGGGTGCTTCTTTCCGTTCACGGATATAAGACCCAGATTCCGAAGCCCCAGGTTATCACTGTAATCCTCCGGAGCCGCATTCTTCAGTGAGAGATACAGCATGATGAAGCAGAGACAGATTCCTGCGAAGCATCCTCCCATAAGCCCTACTATAAAGAATTTCAGTGAGAATCCGGTACCTGTGGATTCTTCCTCTTCATTCTCCGGCTGATATCCGGTTCTTCTCCGGAAATACTCCTGCTGTGCAGGTGTGAAACCGTTATATGCATTCATGAAGCTGTTCCGGCTGGAAGCAATACCGTTATAGGTATTCTTCTGATTTGCGTCCGTGGTACCGTCATATACCTGAATGGTATATTCCTTCACGGCTCTGATATTCAGACGGGGTTCATCCTTCATAAGCTGATCCATATAGGTCTCAACAAGCTTTCTTGCATCGGAGGAAAGATTCGGGAACGTCTTGGTTTCGATCACCCCCAGGGTAAAGGCGCCGCTGCCCGTATTGTTGCACCAGATCAGTTCCTTCAGGTACGGCTGCTTCGTATATTCCTGATCGATCTTGTCCAGATCGCCCATGATGATATTTTCCGAGATATACGCTCTGAGCAGCTGCAGGTTCGTATTTTCTATAATACCCGTACTTGTCAGACGATCCTGCCCCTTCAGCTCCAGCGTATATTCCACGATGGTCTGATTCTCCTTCGTGGCATCTACCGTCATAAGGGGAGCCGTATTCAAATATCTCTGATAATTCTCCATGGTCTCATAATGGAGGATGGCATTTTCCACTTTGTTTCGTTCGATAAGATCGAAACCTGCTTCGATCTCCTCATCCGCCAGAGCATCCGCTTCCTTCTTATCCGAAAGATACTTATACCCTGCCAGAAGTCCTCCGAACAGCAGCATGAGGATGATGATCACCCAGGCTTTCTTCAACATGTAGTATCCGAGACTCCGTACACTGATTCGACGTCCGTTCATTTTTTCTATCCTTTCTGTTCCGGAACAAAGGTCCGGTAATGTTTCTTATATGACTGATATCCCGTATCTATACCATATCCCAGGTCAGGATCGTATCCTCCGGAAGATCACTCTTTACCTTCCTTCCGATCACGATCTCGGCAAAGGTGGGCGGGATACCGGTCCCCGGCCGCTTCGGCATCAGATCCTCTGCACGGATCTCCTCGCCTGCCTTCATATCTCTGGTCAGGACCAGAGACCGTCTGGCTTCCCGTCGCGGTACCTGCTCACAATCCAGCACCGTCTTCTCCGGTGATCCCAGCACCTGATCGATCCATCGGAAATTGGCTATGGCCTTTGCAAAGTCCTCCGGATCTCCCGCGTGATAATGATCATTTCCGGGAAGTGTCTTGTCCAGCGTGAAATGCTTCTCGATCACCTCAGCCCCCAGCAGATATGCCGTGGAGAGGGTCATCATGGTATCATCCGGCGCCACGTGATCGCTGAATCCGATCCGAACATCCGGGAAATCCTTCTTCAGGGTTTCAATGATCCGAAGATTCGCATTCTCCGGTGCCGTGGGATAGGACAGCACACAGTGGAAGATCACGATATCACTGCATCCGGCTTCCTTCAGCGCCCGTACCGCCTCATCCACTTCAGACAGGTAAGCGGCTCCTACGGACATGTAAACCGGCTTTCCCTTGGCGCCGATATGACGGATAAAGGGCAGGTTTGAAAGGTCCGATGAAGATATCTTATAAAAATCAACCATATCATACAGATAATCTGCCGAAGCATAATCAAAGGGTGTGGATGTAAAATCCATCCCTTTCGCATGTGTATACTCACACAGCTCTCTGTATTCAGCCTCTCCGAAATGATCAAATTTCTGGAAGAGCTCATACTGGGTCTTGGTGGCCTCCTTCGTGGTATCCCAGTAAGCCGGGGAATTTTTGGATACGATGGTCCCCGCCTTGTAGGACTGGAATTTCGCACAGTCTATGCCGGCCGCCGCCGCCCGGTCGATATACAGCTTGGCTGCCTCCAGCGGAGTGATTCCCATCACCCGTGCGGTATCATAAAAGTTCACACCCATTTCCGCGATGATATACGGTTTTGTCTTTCTCATTTGTTTCCTCCACCTTATAAATTCTCGATCAGACCCATGACTCTGCGTCTGCCGCCTCTCAGATCATGGGAGAGAAGCTTGTCCTGGAAACGCTGTCTGCTCTCTTTGGAAAGTCCGAGATACATTTTCAGGTTACTCTCTATGATCTCATCGGCCGGATCCAGCCCGATGTAGGTGAATCCATTCTCGTTGCTTACAAATCCATGTCGCTCTTCCCGTGCATTCTGTGCCATGGCGATGGACGGGATTCCCAGCAGAGCCAGCTCATAGCCGGTTCTCCCTCTGGAGGTCACAGCCATATCGCAGCGTGTCATCAGCTCCGGCATATTTGCCACATCATGCAGCACCTCAATGTTCGGATGCTGGTTATACTCCATCAGCTGTTCCACATTCTGCTTTGCTCTTCCCAGCACTACGGTGAAATGCACATCCTTATATTCTTCCTTTGCGGCAATGGCCAGGATCCGGTCGGAATAATTCTTCGGATCCGCTCCTCCGAATGCCACAAATACCCGCTCAACTCTGTCCCTGATCCGGATGGGATTATACATGAGAAATGTTTTCCCGGCGATATAATACTTCTCTCCGGCCCGTACCTGGGGCAGATCACTTTCGCTGTAAAGCGCGTTGAATACCAGGTCCGCCTTCAGGATCCCCTCTCCGTCATCCTCGAAATTCACGATCTTCGCCTTCGGAAGCACCGCCTTCAGGCCGATCATATAATCAATGGTGGTGGAAAGGATATCATTGATCAGTATGTCATACTGCTCTTCCCTGCATCGTTCAAACAGCTCTCCGATCCCGTTCACCGGGATCAGGGTATGAGTGGTCTGACCGAAAACCGACGGATCCGTCTGGTTCAGGTCATAATAGATGTCCGGCTTGGAATAGAATTCATCCGCCAGCTCCAGGGCACGATAGATATGTCCGATCCCCCGTTTGTTGTTTCCGTTCACATAGATGGCAACCTTCTTCTGACACAGTGCGGCTGCCACCATCTGAAGATCCTCGAAGGTATCCACATCGATGGCTTCCTTCTCGGAAACCTCAAATACGTCCACCTTCTCTCCGATCCGCGTCCTGGGAGTCACCACAGAGGCCTTGGAGATCACAAAGGCTCCGGTCTCCAGATAGCAGGGAGGAAGGTACTGCCGGTTCAGACGTTCCTTGTAGTTCGGAACCTTCTTCCCGTCCTTCTCGCCCCAGGAAAGATGCGGCGCATTGATGGCCGAGATCAGTGTATCCAGCCCCTGCTCTATGGCGTAGGCTATGGCCCGATCCAGGGTATCCACCTCGAGTGTGGGAGACGTAGGCTGCATTGTCACCACATAATCCCAGTCCACGGAACGATCCACCGCATCATCAATGACGGCATCCAGTGTCACATCATCCTGACAGAGTCTCTCGTCTCTGATCCGGACCGATGCTCCCATCTGTCCGGCGATGATCCGCACCGCGTCCGAATCCGTAGTTACCACGGTGTCCGTGATATACTTCGATGCCAGTGCATTCCGGATGGAATAGTAAATGAGCGGTTTCCCGCCGATGATCCGGATATTCTTGTTCGGTATCCCCTTCGATCCGGCTCTTGCCGGAATAACAGCCAGAATACGCATACTCTTTCTCCTTATATCAGATACATTCTTTCTTATTTTCCACAGGCTTTATAAAATACGGCAGTACCAGCATGGCGATAATGATCGCCGTCATCCGGTTTGCTCCGAACATATGATCCGTAAGTCCACGGAAGCACATGGTCAGCAGGCAGGCCAGATAGATCCCTTTCCTGTTACGGACGGACCATACGAATGCCTTGAACAGCATGACGAAAAAGGCCACAAATCCTATGATTCCCATATTGGCATGGATAAACAGGAAGGAATTATGCAGATTTCCGTTATAATGTCTTACCCAGGACAGGGTTTCCAGATTGGTGCCCAGGAACAGATTCTTCAGGCTTTCTCCCAGGCTCTCGAAATACTGGGTCCAGCAGGCGATACGTCCTCCTCCGTCCAGACCCTTCTTCATGAACCGGTCCACCACATACAGACTGGAGAAATGCTCCGCCATAGCCTGGATCAGGATGAAGAATACCGGGATCAGGATCAGAAACAGTACAAATCCCAGCTTCACTCTGTCCCGTCGGGTTACCTCATCCGCCAGATATCTTCGAAGGATGACACCCCCCACCAGAATGGTAGCCGCAAGCAGTCCTCCGCGTCCGCCGGCCATAAGACAGAGCACCCAGATCACGAAGGAATGGATCATGGGGATCTTCTTCCCTCTCACATCCAGCAGACTGTAATACAGGATGGCCGGAACCAGCAGATGGATGGATACATAGTTGTTCGAGGAATCCGCATAGACCGGAACCCGGTTTCCATACAGGAGCAGCTTTACAAAAACCAGCACCGCATTCAGGTACATGGCTGTAAGATAGGTCCTCTCATCCACTCCTTCATCCAGCATCAGCGCTGCCATGAAGAAAGAAGCCATCATGATCCCGCTTTTCACCACCGTCTGATTTCCAACCAGAAATGTGTTGATCAGACAGAGTGAGCCCGCTCCGATGGAAAGCAGAACCAACAGACGGATTCCGATGGTTCTCTTCTGTGAATAAAACAGGATGATTCCCGTAAAGATCGCCACATAGTAAAATGCACTGGTGACAGGTCCCGGAACCTGATTCACAGCTATGATCGCCAGGAAATACATGAGAACTGCCGCCGACAATCCGAAACGGTGCAGATCCAGATATCCGTATTTTTTTGTCTTCGTTTCCGTAGTAATAATCATTCTTATCTGTTCTCTTTACTTTGAATTCCGATTCAACTCTTCCTTGATCGTCCGGATCACCTGATTCAGCTCCTCCTCCGAATCCGGAATGCAGATCCGGTCCGGATCCCGATAGGTCTCCTTTGTCAGTTCGAAGAAACGATCCCGATCCTCATCATCCCCCTCCAGACGATGGAAGAGATGATACAGCAGAACGATCCTGGGCTCTTCATCCATCAGAAGCTTCGGCATGATGGTGGCCGTGGACAGCAGTGTGATCAGATTCATCTTCCCGGGTTCCGAAGCGATGCAGATGCTCTCGAAGGGCATATTCTTATATGCATATTCCCGGATCGGATTCTCGTAGGTCCTGGTATCCCGGGGATGTCTTTTCACGATAACCCTGTCTTCTCCGAACTCCTCCTGAAGTCGGTCATACAGCTGTACGATCTTTTTATCGTCCTTCGGCGAAAGCACAACCTCCTTCAGCGCATCCAGAATGATCACCGGTTCGCTGATCCCTTTCTCCTCCGTGATCTCAAAGACTGCGGACAAATGCTCCAGCACCACCGGATTCCGGTTAAACTTCGGAAGCTCAAACACCGGCGTCCGGTTATCCGGATGCATATTGCTGAACAGCTGCGGAGAATACATATAGTATCTTCTGGGCTTGCACATCTTTTTGTTCCTCAGGATCACCCGCTTGGACATACGGTCCGGCAGACTGATCCGGAAGATGTCCCTGTTATCGTAGCTTCCCTCTCCGTCATCATAGAAATAGACTCTTGTTTTGATCTGAAATTTGGAATAATACATCATCAGAAGGTTTGCAACGAATACATTATGGGTGGCAAACATGGCCCTGTAGCTCCGGTTCGGGAGCAGGATCTCCCCGGCTACCTTATCGATCTGATGATACAGAGCAAAGATCCTCCTGTACCGCTCCAGCCGTCCGGATGCGCCGCGAACATAGCGTATGGCCTTCACTCCTTCAAGGACCTGTACCGTATCAAAGATATTTCTCTTCCGGATCCGCTCGGCGATCTCATTCGCCCCCTGAAACTGCGGATCGATATAAAGGTCTGCCTTCTCCTTCCGGTCCACCGCCATACTGATGGCGGACATCACCTGGAACGGAGTGGTGCAGATATACATAGTATCCATTTTTATCATAGTTCCAAATACTCCCTGTAGCTTCGTTTCGTATCGATCACAACATCTGCATTCAGATTCGGATCCACCTGCTTCTCCTTCGGGGGAAGCGTCATATAATCTCCATACCTCTTGGTCAGATACTTCTCCGGTTCCGTAGGACCGTAGAATTTCCTGCCCTCAAACTCCAGAAGCTTCGGCTTGCCGAACCATTCTCTCGGATAGGTGATGGCCGAGCACAGAGTGATGTCCTCACCGTAATAGTCCAGAACCTCTTTTCCTCTCGGCACCCTAAGCAGCTTCCGCTCCATCCTCCGGATCATACGCTTCCGGACCTTTCCCCGGAAGACAGTCAGGAAGAAACCGGACATCAGCTTCGTCATCTTCCCGTGGTTCTGTGGTATATACCCTGCCACCAGAACCTTGTAGATATGGGACCTCCAGATATTCAGCAAAAGCCCAGGCTTCGTCTTTGGCGCATTGTAGAAGGGATAGATGTCGATCGCGATCCCCTGATTGAAATCCATATGCTTATATTCATCCCAGACATAGGATGTCTCCGAATCTCTCAGCTTATATGCTATGGAAATATAATTCGGATCCGTCTTTCTGGACTGTACAAAATACTTCGGTCCGAATTCCTTCTGATAATGCGTCAGCCGGATCGCATCCTTCACCGGCATGATCACGTCGATATCATGATCCCATGGAATAAAACCCTTATGCCTCATGGCTCCGATACAGGTTCCGTAAGCCAGATAATATCTGAGGTGGTGCTTCCTGCATACCTCATCCAGCTTGATCAGGAGATTCAGTAATACCTCTTTTCCGTCCTCCTTCATTTACATCCTCCATCCTCTACTCAAAACACTGATGAATCAGTTCGATAATGATATTCTGTTCCTCAGCCGTCATCTTATTGTCACTGGGAAGGCAGAGTCCCCGTTCGAAGATATCCTCTCCCACGATGGGATTTTCGGCTTCGACGATATATGCATTGCTCTTTGCCCGTCCGTTTCCGTTTACCGTGATAAACGGATGATTCTGATAGATCGGCTGCATATGCATGGGCTTCCAGATGGGACGTCCTTCTGCATTGTACTTCGCCAGCTTTTCCAGAATTTCCGTAGGACAGCTCTTTCCCGGTTCCGTGTGATAAAGCACATCATGATCGCTCCGGACCTGACGGCTCAGGGCTTCCCGCCGAATCGTGAAACAGGACAGCCAGAAATTCGGCTCCGCGCATGCTTCATAGGGGTTCATATCCACCGGCAGATCACTGAGGCCTGCCTTATACCGCTGGTAGATCTCCTTCTTTCTGGCTATATGCTCCTCCAGATACGGGATCTGTCCCCGGATCACCCCGGCGATCACATTGCTCATACGATAGTTGTATCCCATCTCCTCGTGTTGATACCAGGGAGCATCCTCACGGCTCTGGGTCGACCATTTCCGTACTTTATTCGCCACATTCAGATCATCGGTCAGCAGCATGCCGCCGCAGGATCCGGTAATGATCTTATTTCCGTTTGCGGACAGAACGCCGGCCGGTGTTCCGAAGCTTCCGGTCTGGATCCCCTTATAGGTGGCTCCGAAGGACTCTGCCGCATCTTCAACGATCAACGCATTGTGCCGTCTGCAGACCTCCTTCAGTTCATCCATCTTCGCGGGAGTTCCGTACAAATGTGCCAGCACCACCAGACGAACCTCCGGATAGATGCTGAATGCCTTCTCCAATGCCACCGGATCCATATTCCAGGTGTCATACTCGGAATCGATGAATACGGCCTCGCCGCCCTCATAGGCCACCGGATTCACCGTGGCGTCAAATGTCATATCACTGCAGAAGACCTTCTTTCCGGCCAGGGATCCGCGAACAGGATCCGCCGGGCCGTACAGCTCCTCGGCTGCGATCTTAATGGCCAGATGCAGAGCCGCAGTTCCTGCAGACAGACCGACGCAGTACTTTCTTCCCACCTTCTCCGCCGTAAGCCGCTCTACCTCGTCGATATTCTCTCCCACGGTAGACATCCAGTTTGTGGCAAACGCCTGCTGCACATATGTCATCTCCGGTCCGTGCATGGTGGGGGAGGACAGCCAGATCTTCTTCTCAAAGGGCTTCAGCTCCGGCTTCTTCTTCGGCGTGGGAGTCAGGCCCAGCACCTTACCGAAGCATTCGATCACGAATTCCTGCTCCTCATCCGTCATGCGGGTGTTCAGCGGCAGTGTGATCTCATTTTTATACTGATTGTAGGAATTCGGATAATCCTTGATATCAAAGCCCATCTCCCGATATGCGGTATACATGGGGAGGGGTTTATAATGCACATTTAAGGCTACGCCGAAGCGGGACATATCTATGATCAGCTGGTTCCGGCGCTTCTCATCGATCCCGTTCACCCGGACAAAATACAGATGCTTACTGGAGTTCAGTGATACCTCCGGTGTCTGGATCACCTGAACCGGAAAATCCTGAAATGCTTCATTGTAGCGGTTCACCAGATCCTGACGCCGCTTCAGGGTGTCGGAATACCGCTTCAGCTGGGACATTCCCACGGATGCCATCACATCCGTCATATTGCATTTATAGGCAGGCTTCAGAATGTCATACTCCCAGCCGCCCAGCTGTGATTTCTCCAGTGCGTCCTTGCTCTGTCCATGCAGTGTCAGGATCATCAGTTCCCGATAGATACTGGAATCGGAGATCCCGGGGATACTGCGCCATACCAGTGCGCCGCCCTCCGCGGTAGTCAGATTCTTTACGGCATGGAAAGAAAATGCGGTAAAATCTGCGATCTCTCCGCACATCTTATCCTTATATCTCGCACCCAGGGCATGGGCCGCATCGGAAACCACGGCTATCCTTCCGATCCGTTCCTGCATCCTGGTCCTTGGATGAAACAGGGATTTCTTCTTCTCGACGATCTCAAAGATCCGGTCATAATCACATACGACGCCGGCCAGCTCCACGGGAATGATCGCTCTGGTATTCTCCGTAATGGCTGCTTCCAGCTTGTCATAATCCATAACATAGGTGTCCGGCTCCGTGTCCACCAGTACGATCTTCGCACCCACATGGGTGATCACGCTTGCACTGGAGGTAAATGTATAGGCTGAAGTAATAACTTCATCCCCTTCTCCGATGCCCAGCACACGAAGCGCCATCTCCAGGCAGGCTGTGGCAGAAGCAAGACATACCGCTCTGGGTGTATGAACATATTCTGCGATGGCGTCTTCAAATTCCTTGGTCCTGGGACCGGTTGTGATCCAGCCGGAACGCAGGGTCTTGGCAACTTCAATAATATCTGTTTCCCGGATGTCCGGGGGTGAAAAAGGTATCTTCATATGATGCTCCTTCTTTCTGATTGCATACTTAGTCGGATTATATCATATTCCCGCCCGAAATGCACGAATTTTACAATTTCATATATCGTGCCGCGCAGAAAGAGTGCCCGTGGTCCTTCCCGGGCCACGGGCACTCTTCCTGAGGCTGCACTTTCCTAACCTGGATTCTCCGGATTGGGATGATAGGTCGGAACCAGCTGCTGAACATACTTTCTGATATCCGAAGGTTCATTCACCACATAATTTCCCAGCTTGGTCAGCTGCTCCATGAATTTACTTTCATCCATCTCGATGGGCTTTCCGATATGGATCAGCTGATTCTCCGTCTCCTGCATGCCCTCTTCCTTCATGAGCATCTCTTCATAAAGCTTCTCACCCGGCCGAAGACCGGTGAAGACGATCTTTATATCCTCATCCGGTTTGTGTCCGGATAGAAGGATCAGGTTCTTGGCAAGATCCAGGATCTTAACCGGTTCTCCCATGTCCAGAACGAATATCTCTCCGCCCTTTGCATATGCGCCCGCCTGCAGCACCAGAGAAACCGCTTCCGGTATGGTCATGAAATACCGGATGATATCCGGATGCGTAACCGTAACCGGTCCGCCCTCTGCGATCTGCTTCTTGAAGAGCGGGATCACACTGCCGTTGGAACCGAGGACATTACCGAACCGAACCGCCACAAAGGAGGTTTCCGACATTTTATCATAGGTCTGAATGATCATCTCACAGAGGCGCTTGGAGGCTCCCATGATATTGGTGGGATTCACCGCCTTATCCGTGGAGATCATGACAAACCGCTTTACCTTCCACTTATCGGAAGCCTGCACGATCTTCCAGGTTCCGAGAACATTGTTCTTGATGGCCTCGTTGGGGCTGGCTTCCATCAGCGGAACATGCTTATGTGCCGCTGCATGATATACGATATCCGGCCGATAGGTCTCGAAGATCTGATCGATCCTCTTGGTATTTCGAACGGAAGCAATGAGTACAACCAGATCCAGCTCCGGGAATGTACGCTTCAATTCATTCTGGATATCATAGGTCGTATTTTCATAGATATCTACGATGATCAGCTGTTTGGGATTATGACTTGCGATCTGACGGCAGAGCTCGCTTCCGATGGATCCACCGCCTCCGGTAACCATGATCACCTTATCCGATACATAATCCATAATGGAATCGATATTGACCTTGATAGGTTCGCGTCCCAGAAGGTCATTCACATCCACTTCCCTCAGATCGGTGACACTGACCTCGCCGGTCACCAGCTGATAGATACCGGGCATCTTCTTCAGCTCACAGCCCGTCACCTTACAGATCTCCAGAATATCATGGATCTCCTTCGGTTTCGCAGAGGGCATGGCCAGAATGATCTCTTCTGCCCGGGTCTTCTCGGCGATCTTCGGGATGTCATGCCGGGTTCCGAGTACCTTCACTCCGTGAATATAATTCCCGACCTTTCCTTCATTATCATCGATCACACCCACAACCTTCATGGGCAGATATTCGCTGGTCTTGATCTCACGGATCAGATCATTTCCGCCGCTTCCGGCTCCTACCACCAGCACCCGCTTCTTCTCGGTCCGTAGCTTTGTATCCGTCACCGATTTTTTTACGGAGAACAGGGTCCGATAGAAGAACCGGCTGATCAGCGTGAGCAGCAGAAGGAACAATGCATACAGAAGATAGTAGCTTCGCGGAAGCGGTACCGTCTTCTCCGTATTCATGGCCATGATCACGCCCATGTTCAGAAGACTGGAAAGACCGCATGCCAGAACGATATTCTTAAACTCCGTTGCACCTACATAGGTCCAGATACTGGAATACAGCCGGAACAGTGCGAAGCTGACAACCATGGTAACGACGCCGATCCAGAGACTCTGCTTCATGATCTGCCGATACTCTTCCGGGACCTCCGATCCCTGGAGGTCAAACCGGACCAGCAGGGACAGATAGCTGGCAAGGAGAACAGCCAGAGTGTCATATATAAACAGTATTATTTTTGTGATAACTTTCCTTTTCGTCATGTCTGAAATCGATGCCTCCCGAATAATGCACACGACATTTTAACACTTTGTCTTCCAAAAAACAAGTAAATAAATCCGTTAGGAACGACCCACCAGGATCGAATGAATGAAATTGTGATCATTCAGCCAACGCAAACCGCCGTTTCCCACCAGAAGTTCTTCATATTTCGCCGGGCTGATGGTAACGGACAGAATAAACATCAGAAGCCATACCACAAAGAGTCCGATCACTACGCCGGCCACGGTTCCCACCAGTTTGTCCACCGTGCCCACGATGGGAAGCGCCTTCAGCGTTCCGCTGACCACAAGGGTAATGATCAGGAAGATCAGCCGGATCAGAATAAATGTAATGATCCCTCCCAGAACATTTGTAGCCACGATCGCCGCGCTTTTCGCCACATAGCGGTAAACCGTATCCACGCCCAGCTCCTTGTACATATCATCATGGTTCCCGTTCAGAAGCTTGTCCGTCAGGAAATCCGGAAGATTCAGGCTCTTGATCAGATCGATCTGTTCCGACTTCTTCGGATTCACCTTCATGGCTTCCTTTACCTGTTTCTCCGTCCCACTGACTTCCTTGGATACCTTCTCTTCCACGAAGGAGTATACCTTATCCTCAATACTCTCATCGATACTTGTGTGATCCCGCATCCACTGGGACACTACCGGAGAAAGAGCGTAGGACAGCACCAGCGCCAGAATGGTCGCTCCCATTCCAAGCACGGTGCGGATCAGGCCTCTCTTAAAGCCGATGAAGCCAAACAATCCGAAGATACCGATCGTTACAAAAAAAAGCCAGTTCACTACTTATCCTCCATACGAAGCCCGATGCGTTCCGTCTTTCCTTCAAATGTTACGATATATTCATTCTTCTTCGATGTGGGAATCATATTCCGTACCATGTCACTGAAGGAGTAACGGAATTTCACACGCCCCTTCCTGGTAATGATCATGCACTGATTTCCACCTGTGACGATGATCTCCTCCTCTCCTGCATGGATATTGTCATAATCCATATTGAAGGGATACCGGAAGCTCTCATTTCCGGACAGATCATAGACCCGCATCAGATAATCGGTACTATCCTCCGCATCGGTTGACTTCTCAATGGTTCCGATATAATTCGATGAATAGAATATACTCTGAACCTGGTTCTGCTGGTATGCGATCCGCACCCGCTCCGAAGGCTTCTCCTTCATATCATACAGTACGATCCCCCGGTCGGAAAAAGCAGCCACCAGATTATTGTTCAGAAACTGAACCCGGGTTACCAGCTCATCCTCCAGGCTGAAGCCTCCCACCATACGGTCCGCATTGGCATTCTGTCCCACTTCACCGAAGTTATAGGCCGCCAGATTGTTCTTGCTCTGAACGCCTTCCATATAGAAATAGCTTGTGAAAAGCTTCTGTCCGTCATCCGATATGGCTATGGCCAGCGGATATCCGCTCTTATCGATGGAGGTCTGCATCTCATAAACCGGATTTCCGTTTTTATCATACATATTAATATAATTCGTGGCATCACTCTCCAGAATGACCGTGAAGGCCCCCTGGGAAGCCACGCCCACATCCAGAATCTTATAAGGCATGACCAGATCACTGACCGCGCCCTCCGTGCTGAAGACACGAACGGCATTTCCGCCCTTGTCTGCAACCACGGCATAATCACCGTTGGTGCTGGCGATGGGAACCTTCATATCCGCGCCTGCGGTCCATACCACATCCCCGTTGGCGTTGATATAGGACACGCCCTCCGGAGTATATTTCAGAAGGTTCCCTCCGAATTCCGTATATTCGGCATTGGGCTCGTAAACCGTATCCGAACTGAGGAGTACTTTATATCCCTGAAATTCACGTATATTGGTATATACGAAATAAACCGTTCCCGCTACGATCAGCAGAACAACTATAACGGCAAACAGACGTGTCTTTTTCACACGCCTTCTCTTCTGCCGTTCGATGTTCTCCTCCCTGAGTCTGGGATCGCCGCCGACCTCTATGATATTTCCATGTCTTCTTCGAAAAGGATTCTCATTATCTTCGAAGGATTCCTCCGCATCGATCTCGTCCTTACGCTCCGTCTTCTGAATGACGTTCTCCGGTTCCCTGGCAAACACATCGTCAAATTCGTCCAGCGGTTCCTCCGGAACACTTGAAATTCCTTTTCTTTTTCTTCTTCTCAACATTTTGTTTCCTGACCTAATCCTTCAAGTTACATCTGTCACGCATTCCGTCCCGGATTTCTGTCAACGCTTCTGTAGCAGGCGATGGCGCCGGAAATGGTCGTAGCCTCTCCGGTCTGCATGATCGCAATCAAATCCTCCAGCTTATCCGGACGCATATAGTCTTCTCCGATATGCGATACATAATTCTGTGATATCTCAAGGCTCTTTGACTGAAGAGCCTGTTCCGTCTCTTCCATCTCCCGCTCCGTCGCTTCCTTCGTCTGCTTCATTTCCTCAAAATGCGGCATACGGCGGGATTCGATCTCATTTCGGATATTCACTGCGGTCTCTTCATCAAATGCCTTCATTGCTTCCGCCTTCTGTTCCCGAACCGCTTCCTCTTCCGCCGAGATCTCCTCCAGCTTCTGATTCACTTCACTCAGATCGTAAAGACTCTCATCTGTATCATTTTCTATATCGCGCTTGATCTCGCGGATCTTGCGGTCATTTCTGGATACCATGTTTCTGTATTTCCGCCCCAGCCTGAGGGTCTCTCTGTGTCTTGCCTTAACCTTCACATATATGCAGAAAATGATCAGCAGGAACAGGACGATCAGAACTGCGGGAATCAGCACGGTAACCATGGATTTCGTCTTGTCGGAGGCATCCTTCAGACAGAGATTCCGAACCAGCAGCGTCACTGCCGTCGGGATTCCCGCCAGCAGCACCAGATAGCAGAAGATCATCATCGCAAATTCCACCGGTCCGTCCGGCATAAACATGACGTAGAACAGCTTGGAGCGGGCGAAGCGCGGAACCTTGTTCTTACGGAAAAGCTTCTTTAACTCCTTCTCCGCCTCCTTGGAATCAGCCACATGTTCTCTGGATTCTTCCCGGATCCTGGATTCCCTTCCGGCATCCAGCACCTTCTCCTTCTCGGATTCCGCCTTCTTCTTCCTGCTCTTGATGGCGCTGATCTGCTTATCGAAGCCGTCCTCGACTTCTCCTCTTCTCTTTTTTGTTGTGGAGGAAATCTCGTCCTGTATGGACTTCTCCTCTGCGGCAAGTTCCTTCTCCTGTTTCTTCAGGGTTCCCTTCAGCTGTGAAGTCTTCTCTGTCAGCCGGTCCTTCTCCGCAACCGCTTCTTTCACACGGATCAGAAACTGAACATCTTCATTGAATACATTTTCTGCCACAAATATCCCTCCTGACTACCGCCCCCCAGCGGTCCGTATCTGAAACTATGCTTCTGCCTGAAGTGAACGGTTCACTGCACTGATCAGAGCATATGCGGATGCTTCGATGATATCATCCTGGATCCCCGCACCCCAGTATACCTTGCCGGACTCCTTCATCTGGATTCCCACGTATGCACACGCCTTGGAATTGGATCCCCGGGTGATGGCATGCTCCTCATAGGTGATCAGCGAATAATCTATATGGAAATGTCTCTTCAGGGCATTGCTGATGGCATCCAGACGTCCGTTGCCCTGTCCGTGGTAAACCTTGTGAACACCTTCCCGCTCCATGGTGAGCTCGCAGCGGATTCCGTCGATCTGCTGGAAATGGCACTCGATATACTTGATGGGTGTACTGATATTGATATAGTCCTGCTTAAAGAGATCCTTCACCTCATCCGGCTGAAGCTCCTTATGCTGACGGTCGGAATAACCCTTGATGGTATATCCCACATCCTCCTTCATTGCCTTGGGAAGCAGATAACCATACTTGGTCTCCAGAAGGAAACCGATCCCGCCCTTTCCTGACTGACTGTTGATACGGATCACATCTCCGTCATAGGTCCGGCCGATATCCTCCGGATTCAGCGGAAGATACGGTACCGTCCACATCTGATCCGGATCCTCCTCTCTATGCTTCATTCCCTTTGCAATGGCATCCTGATGTGAACCGGAGAATGCTGCAAACACAAGCTTTCCGCAATACGGCTCTCTCGGATAGATCTCCATACCGGTGAGGCGCTCATATGCAGCCTGGATCCGCGGCATATCCGTGAAATCCAGTTCAGGATCCACGCCGTGGGTATACATATTCATGGCAAGTGTGATCACGTCCACATTTCCGGTACGTTCTCCGTTGCCGAACAGGGTTCCTTCGATCCGGTCGGCACCGGCCAGAAGACCAAGCTCGGCATCTGCCACGCCGCATCCCCTGTCATTGTGGGGGTGAAGGGACAGAACCACATTTTCACGATATTTCAGATTCTTGTTCAGATATTCGATCTGGCTTGCATATACATGAGGAAGGGACATCTCCACGGTTGCCGGAAGGTTGATGATGGCCTTACGGTCCGGTGTAGGCTGCCATACGTCCAGTACAGCATTGCACACCTCCAGAGCATATTCCGGTTCTGTTCCGGTGAAGCTCTCCGGTGAATACTCAAACCGGTAGGGAGCACCGTCCTCATCAGCAAGCCGCTTCAGAAGCTCGGCCCCGTCCGTGGCGATCTTCTTGATCTCTTCCTTGGACTTCTTGAATACCTGCTCTCTCTGAGCCAGGGAAGTGGAGTTATAGACATGAACGATGACATTCTTCGGGTTTGCTCCGCGGACCGCCTCAAATGTCTTCTTGATGATGTGCTCTCTGGCCTGGGTCAGAACCTGAATCGTAACATCCTCCGGAATGAGATCCTCCTCGATCAGGCGACGGCAGAACTCATACTCTGTGTCGCTGGCTGCCGGAAATCCGATCTCGATCTCCTTAAAGCCCACACGGATCAGCTCCTTATAAAACTCTATCTTCTCGTCCAGACTCATGGGAACCACCAGGGCCTGATTTCCGTCTCTCAGGTCCACGGAGCACCATATCGGAGCCTTATCAACGTACTCCTTATGCACCCAGTCGGTGGATTCCACCGGCGGCATGAAGTAACCTCTTTTGTAATGATCGTAATTTTTCATGATGTCATTCCTCCAATCTCTTATTCTACTATGAAATGCGTCGATTTTCAATAAAACTCTGCCTGATCTCACTGGCGCACAATGTAAAAAGCCTCCACAGGTTTCCCTGTAGAGGCGTCATTCTACGCTGTACCACTCTACTTCACCCTTCCTCCCGGAAAGGCCTCATTTCGGATACGGATCCAAAAGAACAGATCTTATATCCTTCCGATATCACGGTCGGAACCCGTCCTCGACTACTGGGCTTTCACACTGTTCGCCTCGGCTGCTCAAAGGTCAGTTCGTAAGTTCTTCCTCCACTGCCTCGCACCACCCGGCAGCTCTCTGTACGGATTCGTAACCTCTACTACTCCTCGTCATCGCTTTTCGCTATTATGTTGCCACTAACTTTATCACAGGACTTCCTTCAATGTCAAGCGGAATTCTTCCATCGGCCGACCCCGGTCCGACTCCCAGCCGGTTAATGCCGATTCCCGGTCGGTTTCCTCTCAGATCTTCATGGTCACACAGTTCAATCCGAGAGAATTCACATATTTCACATCCTTTGTCATCTTGAATACCATCCGGATCCCGATATGCTTTGTGGGATCACCCTCATCCGGCTTTGTCATCTGATAATACTTCACCGGATCGAAGCCGATACAGTTGTCCCGGATCCGAACGATCAGCTCATCATTCTCCTTATGCACAAGGCGGATATCGATCTGGTTGTTCTTCCCCTTCGAGAAACCGTGTGTAACGATATTGTTCGCCATCTCCTCGATACACAGTGCCGTATACATGGCCTTCCGCCTGCTGATCCCCTTGCTCTCACAGAATTCGGAAGCCTCCACAGCCGCCTCCTGGATATCCGAGATTTCCGCGATCTCCATCTCTATGGCTTCGCCGGGAGCTGCTCCGAAATCTCTGGGAAGACAGACATAGCTGTCGTGACTTCCGAACTTCCGGTGACTCTTCCTCCAGACAAATATGGTGATATAGATCAGAGAAAGAAGCTCACCGATCAGATAGTAGAACCAGACTCCCTTCGTACCGAAGATCGCCGCGAAGATCACTACCACGATCCCGGGGAATACCAGATTCTGAACCACGGAGATCGACTCCGAGAAATGGATCATTTCGATGGACTGATAATACTTCTTAAATGATGCATTGATACTGCTGATCACCAGGCAGACCGCAAACATCCGAAGTCCGAAGATCGCCTGCCCCCGCTCTGCGGCATCCCCCTTGACGAAAAGGCTTACCATCGGGTCCGCCAGGGCCAGGAATACGATCGTCACAAGCAGATTGATGACAACGGAGAATATGGTCTGCTGCTTCACGATCTCGCTCAGCGACTTCTCATCCTCCTCATTATAGGAGATCCCCGCAAGCATAAGGGACACCTCCGAGATACCGTTTCCGATACAGTAACCGATATTGGCTATGGTGGATACGATGGAATATGCGGCAACGGCCACCTTGTCTCCCACACGCATCATGGTCTGATTGATCAGATAAACCAGAAGCACCAGACTCACCTGGTTGATCACTGTGGGGATACCACCCTTGGCGATCTCTGCGAGAAGTCCTTTACCAAGATTCTTAAACTGGAACTTATAGATACATTTCTTCTGGAAGAAATAAATGATGCCGATGGCCACCGCGATCACATAGCTTAATGTGGAAGCCATTCCCATTCCGAAGGTACCCTTCTTCATAACAAATACATTCAGAAGGTCCAAGGCGATATCTGCCACCGTCATGCTCAACACCGCAGCAACCAGACGGATCCGCTGTCCGGACATCTGCAGGAACGGCACCAGGATCTGGGCCGCCACAAAGAACGGTGCTCCGAATATAAAACCGGTCAGATAATCCTTCGTCAGCTGGAATACCTCTGTCCCTTCCTTTGCGCCCAGAAGACGACACAGAGGATCCATAAATACAAGTACCAGAACCAGTCCCAAAATGGAAAAACCCAGGGCTATGATCACAGACAGGGAATAGCACCGATTGATCTTATCCTCGTCACCGGCCGCCATGGCGCGGCTGCATACCACCTGAATCCCGCTGGAAAGCAGACTTCCGAAGGCGGCAAAAATCAAAAGAACCGGATTCGCCAGTCCGTATGCGGCCATAGAATCCGTCCCGAGGAATCGGCTGATCATGATACTGTCTATTATAAGACAGAGCATTACAGCCATTGCTGATATGATCTGGGAGATAACCATCTGTTTAAATAATTTCTGAACCATGTTACTACTCCTTGTCAATGTGTGCCTCGATACATTTTATCATGAATCATGGGCTGAAACAAGAAGGGAATCATTTAATTTCGAGTATCCCCCCTCTGATCCGTCATTGTATCACAGGCCGTTTTGCTGTATGATAATGGTATTCCAGCGAAAGGAAACAGAATCATCATGCCTAGCATATCAAATGATTGGGCTCCGGTGCTCCGGGCGGAGTACGCAAAGCCCTATTACAGGAATCTCTATCAGTTCATTCATGAGGAATATGCCACCCGGACCATATATCCTCCGTCGGAGGATATCTTCAATGCATTTCACCTCACTCCCCTGTCGAAGGTGAAGGTGGTCATCATAGGACAGGATCCCTATCATGAACCGGGACAGGCCCATGGTCTCTGCTTCTCCGTTCAGAAGGGGGTGGATATCCCGCCTTCCCTGCAGAACATATATAAGGAGCTTCAATCCGATATCGGCTTTGAGATCCCGAACCACGGCTGTCTCACCTCCTGGGCTGAACAGGGCGTCCTCCTGTTAAATGCAGTGCTCACTGTTCGCGCCCATGCCGCCGCGTCCCATCAGAACAAGGGTTGGGAAACCTTTACGGATGCGGTGATCCGTGCCGTAAATGATGTAGACCGGCCGGTGGTATTCATGCTCTGGGGCGGATTTGCAAGGAGCAAAAAAGCCATGCTGACCAACCCGAAGCATCTGGTACTGGAAGCACCCCACCCAAGTCCACTGTCCGCATACAGGGGTTTCTTCGGCTGCAAGCACTTTTCACAGGCCAACGCCTTCCTGGAGAAAAACGGAGTCGAGCCTGTGGACTGGACCATCCAATAATAAAGAAGCCCTGCAGCATGTCATTTCCATGACATCATGCAGGGCTTCTTTTTATATACCTTTCGAGCCGGCTTCGGTTGCCGTCTCGAAACCCTCGCTCCGCTCGGGCACACGCCATAGGCGTGTGGGCA
>CADBOW010000017.1 GCA_902796375.1 uncultured Lachnospiraceae bacterium
GCCTGGCCCTTTCCAGATGCGTCCATTGCCTTGATAGAAATAACTTTCGCATCCGGGTACTCTTCTTTGATGTAGTCGTACATCTTGGTGCCATGACCATTATCATCGGCATCAGAACCACCCAGAACGGATACGGATCCCACAAGACCGGATCCGTTAACACCCGTATCTATCAGTGCGATTGTCCCAGACGATACGGATCGAATGGCAGAAAGATCATTCAGGTTTGCCAGGGCATCATCCCCTTCATTCAGATTGGAAAAATCTGCGCCATCCTGATGATTCTCCTGTTCTGACTCCTTTAGGTCATCCTCCGAGTCATCAGCATCGCTTGTTTCGTCCTCACCGGAATCTGCAGCTTCGTTGTTTTCCTGCACATTCTCACTATTCGCAACACGGAATGTGATATTTGCCGAAACGAACTCCGCCCTGCCATAATAATAAGTGTATGCGTTCCTGGTCTCCTCAACCGATGAATATCTGGTAAGATAAACACCGCGATATTCGGACAGGACTTCAGTATCCCACGTCAGGATTGACGGATCCTCTGTTCCGATCATCAGCTCACAGGAAGAGAAATCCACACCAGAGATATCCACACCGGATACCGGCTGAGAGAAAGAAGCTGCTCTTTCCTCAGTAACCTGCTCTTCTGTTCCTTCTTCACTCACCGCTTCGGAAGAACCCTCTTCTGTATTCTCAGTTGCTTCCGTGGTTTCATCTAACATCTCATCGGAAGCAGCCTCTGAATCTATCTCAGTACCCTCTTCCGTCAACACTTCTACCGAATCGGTCTCTGTAACAATTGTTTCTTCGGTATCCGTTATGCTCTCCTGATCTTCAGTCGCATCATTCTCCGCCGTTTCATCAGAACACACAGCTTCCTCTGTAACCTCATCATTATCCGAAGCAGATACAGTCCCTGTAATTTCATCAGAACCCTCATCCGCTTCAGAAGAAATCTCATTTTCACTCTGTTCTTCTCCTTCCGTTGCTTCCATCACCGTATCCTGCAGTTCACGAAAAACTGTATCCATCGGTGTTGAAGTCAGCGCCAGTGCACCTGCCAGCATTGTTGCAATCAATCGTTTAATCATCTGCTTTTCTCCTCTTCTTAACCATTAAAAAAAGCCGCTTTTCAGCGACCACTTTATTGTTTCTTCTTTTTCTTGCTAAGCTCTTCCAATTGAACCAGGGCTTTGTCATGCAGCTGCGTTACCTCATCAAGGGTACATCCCATAATGAAAACGATCTGTCCCCATTCTTTTCCGCAGAGATATCGTAGTTCCATAACAATCTTCTGTTTCAGATTCTCCAGATTGCTGATCAGATCTTTTGCATCCCAGTAATCATGAACCAGCTCCAGGATCCCAACATGCAGCATCGCAATCATCTGCTGAACACGGTTCAGTGCTTCCATAGTTTCTACAGTTCTGAATTCCTTAGCCTCCGTCGGATTCTTTGGATTTAAAACGAACTTTCCCATGGCCCTCCTCAATTCCATCAATCGGTCTAACTGAACCAATTTTGCCTCAACTTGCTGGTGATACCAGATGACATTCTCCAGCTGTTCTTTCACACTCATAAGCTCCCTCCTCAAAATGATTGTTTTATAGAACGCAGAAAGGGAAAGGTCTTCGCCTCTCCCTTTTTTCGTCCACTCTACCATATCACACCCGTCTTTCCTGTAGAAGATGGAAAAGACTGTAAAGAACTGTAATTTCCTGTAAAATACTGTAATCCGAATTTTAGCCGAGATAGAAAAAGCGCCAAATCCCATCTTTTTCATGAGATTTAGCGCCTTTTGAGTTACATTGCCTCTGGAATCTGATCCAACAGGATGCTGTCGATTGCCTTTCGGTGAAGTGTATACACATTGTCGATCCCGCAGCCAAGTTCATCTGCGATGTCCTTCCAGCAGTAGCCCTTCAGGTAACGGAAGCGGAGAACCTGGCGGTGTTTGATATTCGGTACGGTCTCGATCATCCGGTAGATCATCTGCTTTTTCAGGATCAGCTCCATCTTCTCCCGTTCCAGCTTCCTTTCCTCATCCACATACTGACTCACTGCCTTCTCCACATAGGATGTACAGGATCCCTTAGAGGCCGGCATCCCGTCGAGCCTCGGTGAGGAAATGCTGCAGGCAAGCTCCTTCATTGTTTCGATCTGAAGTTCCTTGCTATGGATCTGCTCATCCATATCTCTGATATCCATCAGCAGCCGCTTAACATCTTCTCTTGTCATACTGTACCTCCTTCCTCAGTCTCTTTAGGAGCATGTGACCACCTCCGCCTTTACTGCTTCGATCAGTGCTTTCTGTGTTGCATCCTTCATTGTCAGTGCCCGAAGGATGATTTCATCTATGGTATTCTTTGCGACGATATGCTGAACTACCACCGTCTGGCTCTTCTGTCCCTGCCTCCAAAGCCGGGCTACCGTCTGCCGATAAAATTCCAGACTCCAGATCATTCCATACCAGACGAGCGTACTCCCCCCGCTCTGCAAATTAAGTCCATGTCCCGCTGCAGCCGGATGAATGAGTCCCACCTCCAAGTTGCCTGCATTCCATTCCCTGATGCTTTCATCCGAATCCAGGACCGCATAATGTACACCCAGTGCTTTCAGCCGTTCTTCTATCCGCTGCAGATCATGACGGAACCAGTAAGCCACAAGCACATTCTTACCACAGGCTGCTTCTATGATGTCCTCCAGTGCATCCAGTTTTCGTGAGTGGATCACTTCCACATCTCTGGTATCGTTATATACCGCACCATTCGCAAACTGCGCAAGTTTTCCGCAGAGGACCGCTGCATTTTGTGACGAAATCATTCCGTCTCCGATCTGCAGTTTCAGGGTTCCTTTCATTTCCTCATAAGCGCTCATTTCGTCTTCATCCAGATATACCGGATATTTTGAATTGATCAATGTCGGCATCTGCAGGTAGTCCGCCCCCCTCATGGAAATCGTCATATCCTCGATTGCCCGGTAGATCTTTTGATCCGCTCCGTACCTGAGCTTGTAGCTGTAAACGATATTTCCGTTGCGCCTATCCGGAAGGAAGTACTTTGCGCGGTAGAGGGCGATGTACTTTCCCAGACGCTTCCCCTGATCCAGGACCTTGTACTCTGCAAAGAGATCCATCAATCCATTCGGGGCAGGTGTACCGGTCAACCCCACAATACGCTTTACCCTCGGCCGTACCTGCATCAGAGATTTGAACCGTTTAGCATTCCAATTTTTGAAGGATGACAGTTCATCCACAATCACCATGTCGTCGTCAGAGTGGTCAGTCTTTACCAGCCAGGGAACATTCTCCCGATTGATCACATAGATATCTGCATCCCGA
>CADBOW010000018.1 GCA_902796375.1 uncultured Lachnospiraceae bacterium
GTCTTTATGCTGGATAATACACCGGAAAGCCTGTGGGATCCGGATTTCGAAGCGGAATCCCTTGCTTCTGAGGACAGTGCAGAAGCAGCTGATATTTTCGCCACTGCAAGGAAGAATAACTTTGAAGTCGGCAGTGTAATTATCGATGCGATACTGAACGGAGAGATACGGTGAAGAAAGTAATGCTTCCACAGAATCACCATATCCTACCCCGCAACCTGTTCCAGCCGAAGTGCACAGTGCAGAACAGCTGCCTCCCGGAACACCCGCGGATCATACCCGCACCGCTCCCGGATCCGGTTCAGCCTGTACTGAAGGGTGTTTTTATGCAAAAATAGAAGCTCCGACGTTTTCTTCAATGACATTTCCGTTGAAAAATAGACCGAGAGAAGCTCCCCGTCTTCCCTGTCCAGAGGCGCCAGGCACTTCTGCAGATACATATCCGCCGTGTGCCGGGATACACCTGCCAGCAGGAGCTCCAGATCCAGATCTTCAAAATACTGGAGGTTTTTCCCGGGCGCCATACTGCTCAGTGCAAGTCTTGCCGAATGGAAAGACCGGTACACTCCGGAAATCTTTCCCTTCGTGCCGACTCCGATCTTCAAAATCTCTTCATATTTATCCGCAAGGTACGAAAGGCCTTTCAGTTCCTTCTTCCCTATCAGAATATACTCATTTGGATAATTGTATGTATACAGACACTCCTCTATCTGTTCAAAGGTCTGGTACAGCCTCGATTCGATCATGGCCAGATTGGACAGATGATAGCGTTCGTTCAGCTGAATGACTGCGGTCTGCCAAGTGCCGGAAACAGAATCGATCCCTCTTCTTTTCAGTACCTCCTGCAGAAAATCCTGATTCAGAGTCTCCTGATTCACAAGGCTTATGATCACATGATGGATCTGAGACTGAAGGTTATGGTTCTTGACATCCATCTCGTGCTCCCGCAGAAGCAGAAGCGTGATCCGCTGGGCAAGAAAGGCATATTTCCGAACCTCCTCCGGTTCTCCCGTGATACCGATCACGGCAACCGTATCACCGCGGTACCGGATCGGCATATTGATCCCCCTGCGGACTCCCTTCTCGGGATCATCCTCTTCGATCGTAATGATCTCACCGGTCCGGGCCGCCTCGGCTCCTCCTTCATGATAATCATCGATTCTGGCTTCGTCCGTACTTGCGCAGATCCGGCCTTGGGTATCGATATAATTGATGTCATGCTCACAGATGGATTTCAGGGTATCTACTATCTGTCTGGCAAGCTGAAGATGGATCGGTGCCGGCATTTTATCTCCTCCTATGTTCTGTATAACATTTTTATTTGGTTAATCAAATCTATTTCTGTTATCTATAACATATCATATCCTGTGAATTCCTGCTATAGTTTTTTCATACAAGACAGAGATCCAGAAGGAGGAACGATCATGAAGCTTTTATTTGCCTCGGATTCATTTAAAGGAACACTTTCCAGTGAAAAGACCGTTGACCTGCTTGCCAAAGCAGCCCGTGCTGTTTTCGGCGAAGTGGAATACAGCGGCGTCCCGGTGGCGGACGGTGGTGAAGGAACCACCGATGCAGTCATCGCTGCCGAGAACGGAGAAAAGATCTACGTAGATGTGTATGGCCCGCTCATGGAACGCACCAGAGCGTATTACGGAAAATTCGGCGATCATAAGGCTGTGATCGAAATGGCAGCCGCTTCCGGCCTCCCCATGGTTCCCATGGAAAAGAGAAATCCTCTCTATACGACCAGCTACGGGACCGGAGAGATGATCCGGAACGCTCTCGACCTTGGCTTTACCGATATTTCCATCGCCATCGGGGGAAGTGCTACGAATGACGGCGGCATGGGCTGCGCCAGAGCATTAGGTGTACGTTTCCTGGATGCGGACGGTAAAGAGCTTGACGGAAAAGGAGAAGATCTGGAAAAGGTCCGTTCCATCGATGTCTCCGCACTCGATCCTCGCATCAGATCCACAAAGATCACCGTCATGTGCGATGTGACAAACCCTCTGTGCGGTGAGAACGGCGCAACCTACACCTTCGGGGCCCAGAAAGGCGCCACTCCCGAGATTCAGGACCGGCTGGAGGAAGGCATGCAGAATGACCGTGATGTGATTATCCGGCAGTTCGGCGTGAACCCGGACACCATCAAAGGTGCCGGTGCTGCCGGTGGACTCGGAACCGCCCTGACGGTATTCCTGGGCGGAGAGATGAAGTCCGGGATCGAAACGGTGCTGGACCTCATCGATTTCGATAAGAGACTGGAAGGCGTCGACCTGGTCATCACAGGGGAAGGGCGTACAGACTGGCAGAGCTGCTTCGGGAAAGTGATGCAGGGCGTCGGAGAAAGAGCCAGGGCAAAAGGAATCGCAGCCGTAGGCCTGTCCGGTTCCCTTGGAAGAGACGCCGACAGGATCTTCGACTGCGGGATCGAGTCGCTGATGACCACAGTTGACGCCCCGATGCCTCTGGAAGAAGCGCTCAGCAGAGCGGAAGAACTGTATTATCTTGGTGCGGTGCGTATGTTCCGCTTTATCCGTACCGGCATGGAAATAGCACAGAAGCATTGATCTTACAGCGGGCACTGCCCGAATAATACCGCAAAAGAAAGGAAACCTGTTATGGAAGCAGTTTACAGTTTTACCACCCTCGGAGCATTGATCGGACTGGTGATCGCCA
>CADBOW010000019.1 GCA_902796375.1 uncultured Lachnospiraceae bacterium
ATATTTGCTGAAGTGCTTTCTGCTGAGGATCGCCAGCACCGCGACTCCCGACAGCAGCACCAGAAAAAAAGCGACTGTCTTCATTGAACTCTCCTTTTGCACATACTCTTCCTATCTTCTGCCCAGGGCCTTCCGCACACCTCTGCCTATCTTCTGTCCAGGGCCTTCCGCACACCTCTGCCTATCTTCTGCCCAGGGCCTTCCGCACACCTCTGCCTATCTTCTGCCCAGAGCCTTCCGCGCTCCTCTTCTCATCTTCTGCCCAGAGCCTTCCCCAGCATACGGTCAGCCAGCAGATCCGCGCCGATATTCGCCGCAAGGGCAATCGACATGACTATGGCTCCTCCAAGTCCTGTATACAGAGGTGCCATATAGGCGCCGTTCATCAACCTCATATAAAGCAGCATCACTGAAGGCATCAGCGTCATAATGCGCTGTTCCAGCTGTTTCTCCGACAGAGTTGTCTCTATCTCCTGCTGCAGTCCCAGCGACTGTTGAAGCCGTTCCGCCGCCTTTCGTACGGTACGGATCAGGTCCCCCCCGGTTCTCTGCTGGATCCGAAGTACCTGGGCGAATTCCTGCGCTTCTTCGATCTCAACTTCCTCTGCATATTCCTGAAATGCCTTCCAGACCGGAGTCCCGATCCCTGTCTTCTGACGGATCTCCGTCACGTATCTTACGATCTCATTTCCGGAGCCATAGACCAGCGTAAGATCTCCCTCAGCGATCTCCAGCGTATTCTCCAGGGAATACCCTGCTTCCAGTGCGGTTTCCAATGACAGAAGGAGTCTCCGGAAATTCTCTCTGCGTTTTCTCTGCCTTCTTTTTTCCGCAGCCCGATCCACAACAACGCCGATATACAGACCTCCCAGTGCTCCCGGGATCAGCCCCGGAAGCCGTCCGTAGTACAGCCATGTGATAAATATCGTTCCCAGGAACACTGCCGGAAATGCAGCAGCCGAAGGAAGCCTCCTTTTCCTGCCGGATGCTCTCCCGACGTTCTTCCCGGATGCTCTCCCGATGCCCTTGCCGGACACCTTTCTGCAACCCCTGCCGAAAGCACCCGCGATGCCCCTGTCGCTCCTTCCTGTATCCATCTCACGGATCCTCCTTCTTCACCAGAGCGTACTGTTCCATCCCCTCCGGCTCCTGAACCTCCGACAGGATCCGGTAGGCCTCCATACAGCCTGCCATACATAGCTTCTCCACATGAAACAGGCGGTTCACCCGGATGAGACGGCCCTGAACCCTGCCGCCGGCATCCCCGGCATCCTCAAACTGAAATAAAGGTCTTAACACGATTTCATCCCCTTCGTAACCCATAACCTCTGTAATCTCAAGCACCCTTCTGCTTTTATCCCTCAGTCGTCCCAGGTGAACGATGATATCCAGTGCCGAGGCTATCTTTCTCCGGATCGCCGCAAGCGGGATCTCCTCCGCCGACAGCACCATGGTCTCCAGCCGGAGCAGCATATCACTGACGGAATTTGCATGCCCGGTGGACAGACTCCCCTCATGCCCCGTAAGCATGGCCGTCAGCATATCCGCCGCCGCCGCATCCCGAACCTCGCCAACAATGATACGATCCGGGCGCATCCTGAGACTTGTACGAACCAGCTCCCGGATATCGATCTGGTTCCTTCCCTCCACATTTGCATTCCGAGCCTCCAGACGGACCAGATTCTTCGGCCCCTGCAGCGACAGCTCGGCCACATCCTCTATGGTGATCACCCGTTCATCCTCCGGGATTGCCTCCGCAAGAGCATTCAGAAATGTCGTCTTTCCCGAACCGGTGCCCCCGGATACGAAAATGTTATATTTCGCCCGCACCAGCATAAGCAGGAGTTCCGCCGCTTCCGGTTCCAGACTTCCCATCCGTACCAGATCCTCCATATGAAATGCCTGATCCGGAAACTTACGCACGGTAACTGCGTGACCGCCTCTGGAGATGGTTCCCAGGACCACATTGATCCTGGAGCCGTCTGAAAGTACGGCATCCGCTATGGGATTTGTCTCGCTGATGCTTCTGTTGGCAGAGGAAACCATCTGACGGATCACATTCAGAAGTCTTTCCTCACTGGAAAAAGCCTTACCCGTGCAGAGCAGACGTCCCTCCCGTTCCACATAGATCGGTTCTGTCCCGTTGACCATGATCTCCGTGATGGTGGGATCCTCCAGAAAATCAGACAGAACATCCAGACCCCGGATGGAATGAAAGAGTTTTCTGCGAAGCTCCATTTTCTCCGAAAGGGGGATATACTCTCCCCTGGACTCCTCCAGGATGATACGGTCGATCACCCGGCCAACCTCTTCATCCTTCAGTTCCTCCGTCATCCGAAGCTCCTGCAGGATTCTCTCCTTCAGATGCTCCAGTCTTCCCTGCTCCAAGGCTCACCTCCATATCCTTCCATTCCCAGACATGCCAGGATCTGCTGCGGTTCTCCGCTCTCAACCGCTTCTTTCGTAAGCTCCACCGCACACAGTCTCCGAAGGACCTCCCCCAGCTTCATACTCCGAAGCTGCTCCCGGGCCGCCTGTATCTTCGCCTGAGATACGGGGTCCGTCAGAACCGGCATGTAGATCCTTTCGAACAACGTGAGGAGGGACAGCTCCTGCAGGGACGCCCCGCCCACATCGTAGACCAGTGTCCGGTACCGCCCCGGTTGAAGCAGCTGTTCGTGAAGCCATTCCAGATCTCCCCTTTGAACATCCCGAAGCTCGGAGAATATGCCCGACACATATAGGATCTGTAATCCATCATCCGAAATGGTTTCCCGAAGCACCGCCTCATATAGATCCGGGGAACGTTGTTTCACCAGGTAGAGCACCTCGGAATGAACGACCCTGTCCGCATATTCCTCCATCCCGATATAAAGCCCGTCCTGTTCCGAGCCTGCCCGAAGCAGTGCACGCGCCAGCGCCGTTTTGCCGCATCGACCCAGCGGCGAGAATACCGCGATACAGCCGGAAGGCCGAGAACTGACGTCTCTTCCTTTTTTCGCCTTCATAAGAAGGTCCTTGCAGATTTCCCGAACAGGCCGGTACTTAAAGATACCCTCTCCCGAAGGCTGTTCCGTCAGAATACAGACCGGGATCCCCGCATCCTCAGCATCCTGTCCCAGTACTTCCTTTTCCCATCCGTCCAGCACCAGAAGATCCATCTCCTGTACCGGAATACACTCGGACAGGACCTCAGGTCTGCTGAAGACCATGGCCTCGATCTTTCCTGCCGAGATCCGTTTCAGAGCCATCATCAGGCTGGCTCCGTACTCCGGATTCCTGCTGCAGATTCCGATCCTGCAGGTCCGCATCTCGTCACCCCCTTCGTTCGTGACATAAATGTAGCACTCCGGCCCTCTACCGTAAACCTCTATTTATATAGAGTTTGTTGCGCGCATTTTCGTTGCTTTCGCATGTCAAACGAGTAAACATACCGTTTCCTACCCCGTCCCCCACAGATCCTGATCATGTGGCAGATCACACGTGGAGCCGCCCTTGTTTTGCCTGCAGGCAGGCTTGCACAAAACCCGCCTCGCAGAACGCCATGCCGATCTCCGGACACTTCGTAGTCGCGGATATGCATGGATCATTTTACACGCAAAGAGCCACAGGATATTGCATCCCGTGGCTGCTCTCAAACACACTGCCCACCGGTTTCCCACAGTAGAATTCCGGGAAATGTGGACATCCCTTATCTGTTCTTTACATAAAACGAGGGTGCGTATAAAAACGCACCCCGTTTTTCATGAAATCTGCCAGCAACATTCCGTAGCCCGGATTTCAGATTATTTTACTTTTGTTACCTTTACAACCTTGCCCTTCTGAATCTTATAACGCTTACCGTTAATGATCTTTGTTCCGGAGAAGGTGAGCTGTACCTTACCCTTCTTCACGAACCAGGATCCGCTCTTCGAATTTACCTTTCCTTTGAAGATTCCGGTCTTCGCGGTATTGATCCTTCCCTTCACCAGATAATACCATCCGGTATTATACTTGGCAAAGCCGGTGAATTTCAGGTTGACCTTTCCTTTCTCCACACGCCAGTAACCACTGGTGCCGTTTACTTTGCCCTTGATCACTCCGGTTTTGGCAACGGCCTTTCCCTTGGACACGTAATACCAAGTGCTGTTATACTTTGCGAAGCCGGTGGCTGACTTCATCACACCGTTCTTCACATAGTAGAGCTTGTTTTCATACTTCTGCAGCCCTGTTTTCGAAGTATTAAACAGGTAATACTTCTGGGTCTTGCTGCTGGTATATTTCTTTCCGTTCAGAGTCACAGTGGCTGTAAACTTTTTCTGTCCGGCCGCATTCACGGTGGCCTTCTTTGTGATCTTGCTGGTGATCTTTGCCTGAAGTGTCTTGGTGTGACTGCTGAAGTTGTTGCATGTGAACTTCGCCTTGGCTGACTTTACGCCACTCCAGGTCCATTCGGGATTGCCATAGGAATGTCCCGGCCAGTTCATCGTGGATGCATCCACAAAGGTAAAACCGTTCTTCTTCGCATAGGTCTCGGCAGCCGTTCCGGAATAGCCTATGATCTTAAAGCCATCCACCTTGATGGCTTCATGAGGCTTCTGATAAACGCGGTCGCCATCCTTGATCTCGCCTTTTCCAAAGAACTCAGCTCCAATCCATCCCCACATGTTATCTGAACTCATAACCAGGTCGTCCTGGATCCAGACGGAACCGCAGTCCCTCAGCTCTTCATTTTTAAATCCGAATGCGTAATCTCCGATGGTCTTCACCGACTTCGGAATATATACCGACTTGAGATTCGTATTTCCGAAGGCACCGGCGCCGACCTCCGTCACGGTCTCGGGAATCTGAATCTCCTCGATACTCGTATTAAAGAAGGATACTCCTCCGATATACAGCAGGCCTTCCGGAAGTGTAACACCGGATATTCTGGATCCGAAACCGTCCGGACTCTGGAATGCCATATAGGCGATGCCCTTCGTTCCTGCCTTCACATCTACGGTGGTATTCCAGGGGATGGTGCCCTTGTAGCTATAGAATGCTCCTCCGGTATAAACCGGTCCATTCTTCTGATTATCATACCATCTGCTGCCATACAGGAAGCCTTCCACTCCCCCCACAACCTTCTTCAGATTCTTCGAAAATGTAATATCGGACAGGTCGTATGTATAGAGTAAGGCTTCATACTGTATCTCCGTTACACTGTCGGGAATGACCAGGGATTTGATCCCCGAACAGTAGAAGGCATCCTTCCCGATCACCTGGGTATTCTTCCCAAGCTGTATATCCAGATCGTCGCTGAATGTGAACAGTCCGGATGGAATCGTCCGGATTCCCGAACCGAGAACCACCTTCTTCGTCCGAACGCCATCAAACTCCGAACCACTGATATCCGTAACGGAATCCGGTATTACGATCTCCGGGGCATCAATCCCGGCGAAATCCATCAGGACTCTTGTGGTCCCTTCGGCAAAAAGCAGCTTCTCCGTGGTTAAGTAGCCCAAATACAATCTGTAAGCGCCATCATTCGCAGTCTTCGGAACCGTAAGGCTCTTCATCTTTGCCCCGTCGAACTGGTCATCGTAGAAGATTGCCCCTTCCGGAAGGACTACATCCTTCAGACTCGTGCAGTTATGGAAATTGCTCCCTAGTCCCATAAACCGAATATGATCCAGGTTTATCTTTTCCAGGCCGGTGGCATATGCAAATGCTTCATATTCAATCTTGGTTACCGAATCCGGAAGAACCACCTCCCGAATGGTCGTATTATTCTCAAATGCATGCCAGATGCTGACCACCTTACGGTTGGCAATCTTTGACGGAATCTCCACCTTGGATGCCGTGCCCGTATAGTTTACGATAACCGCATTTTCATTGGTATCAACCATATACACGAAATCACCGGATACCCAGCTTTGCCCATCTTTAAATTCCGTATCGACTCTGCTGTTATCGTTCGTGTCCTCATCTCCTGCATTCGCCGCCTGATCCGCGCTCTGCACCTCCGCCGCCTCCATCTCTCTGGATGAAGGAAGGAAGCAGACGATCATGGCTATGATCATCATGAATGCGATGAACTTTTTTTCTATCTTACTCAGTTTCATCCTTTCTCCTCCTCTTAAAATGATCGGATATATCCTCGTCTGTCACTTCCCACCTCCTTCTTCAACCCTCCGGATATATCTCATTTTTCATCACAGTTGTCGGGAACCTGATCCTCCTTCAGGTACCCGGTCTCTGTATCTTTACAGGCAGAGCCTGCTTTCTTCCCTGTTTTCCTGCAGATCGTCACCTGCTGAACTCCCGCCGGTACGGAGTATTCCCCGCCCTTCTCCATTATAAGCCCACTCATCACTTTTTGAAAGACCTGTAGCTGTGTTTTTTCACGGTTGATTCTTCCGTCCGTATTACCGCACCAACAGGCACAGACATAGTCCGGAGAAAAGCCCACAAACCAGTTGTCCCGATAGCCATCGGAGGTTCCGGTCTTCCCGCAGAGATCCAGTCCCTCTATGTATGCCGCCTCTCCGGTTCCACCCTC
>CADBOW010000020.1 GCA_902796375.1 uncultured Lachnospiraceae bacterium
TGGTCAGCGCTGTGCGGTAGTAACGAAGAACGGACGCTACCGATCCCTCCGAATACAGGGATTCATCATAGGCGATCTCGATGGCCGGGGAATCGTCTCCGTCCACGATCCGCACATAGAACGGGAACATGGCAGAGCCCTGCTCCTCCTCCTGCACACGGATCAGACCCGGCAGATCCGGCTTCTCGAAAATGCCCTTCTGATAGGCATACATCAGCTCCACGGAATAATCCCATTTGGATGCGATGGAAGCGAAGGGATAGCTTTCATGGGCCACGGCCTCACGGAAATCCGCTGCGGTCTTCCGGATAAATGCATCCACCGTTCCGGAGGTCAGCTCCGAGAACAGGGGCAGTGTATTTACAAACATACCATAGGTTTGCAGGAACCGGCTGTCCGTCCTTCCTGCGGAAATGGTGGAGATATATACATTGTCGGAATTGGTCAGTCTGGCGGTCACATAGTACAGGGCGGACAGGAAGTAGATCGCCTCCGTAACTCCCGTTCTGGAGCAGGCCTTATCCGCCAGAGCCTGGGGGAAGTCTTCCCGATAGACGGTGAGCTTTCCAACCTCCGCTCCTCCCGGCTTGTCCGGCGTCAGTCTGGAGGGTGCCTCGTATTTCTCAAACAGCCGGTCGAAATAGTCCTGATCGGTCCCGAAGAAATCTCCCTTCAGCAGCTCCTTCTGGGATCGAACGAAAGCGCCGTAGCCTGTCATTTCCGGCGTACAGGATCTTCCCGCCATGGCCTCCGTCAGGTCCCGAAGGAAGAGATCCAGGGAGAATCCATCAAAGATCAGATGATGGAAATCCAGGAAGAGGAACAGTGCCTTCTCCGTCCGAATGATAGTGAAGGAATACAGCGGTCCCCGGTTCAGCGGGAAGGGCGTAGCAAATTCATGCTGATAGGACAGGCATTTCTCATGGGACATCTCCAGCACCGTGATCTCCGGCTCCGTCACATCATTTCGAACTGCCATGACCTGATCCTTCACGGTCTCAAAATGAACCTGTACCGAAGGATGGGCCTTGATCACGGCCCGGATCGCATCCTTCAGCTGATTCTCATCCGTATCCGCCGAGAATTCCAGGCTGACGGGGATATTATAAACCGTGCTGGCCGGATTCTTGACGCATTCCACATAGACGCCCAGCTGGGAAGGACTTAAGGGATACGGGGTGAAGTCATCGTCCTCCGATGCCGCTCCCGTGCCGTCCGATCTGCCCTCTCCCTTCATCCATGCGGTCAGGATCAGATTCTCCAGACCGAACAGGGTCAGTCCGCTGAAAGCATCTGCCGGGATCGCGATCCCGTAGTTCTTATACACATAGGCGGAAAGCCGTATGAAACCGATACTGGTAAGTCCCGAATACTCCAGGGGAGCGTTGCCGGAAATGCTGTCCCGTCCCGTGATGTCACAGATCTCCTTCCTCAGCTCTGCTACGAGTACATTATCCTCTCCCCGGTCCTCTTCGATCCCGGCGTCCGCAGAGATCGGATCGGTGGTGGGATCCGGCAGTACTCTTTTATTCACCTTGCCATTCTGATTCAGGGGGATCTCATCGATCTGCATGATCCACGCCGGAACCATGTAGGGCGGCTTTCTTTCCAGAATGAAATTCTTCAGTGCCTCGATGTCCACCGTCTCGTCACTTACTATGTAGGACGCAACGGCCTTGCCTCCGGATTCTCCCAGATTCCGCGCCACCACGCAGGCATCCCGGATCCCGGGGAATTCACGGATCACTGCCTCTACCTCCGGAAGCTCGATCCGGAAACCGCGCACCTTCACCTGACCGTCATTTCGTCCGATGAAATCAATATTTCCGTCCGGAAGCAGACGAACCACATCTCCGGTACGGTAGGCCCGTGTATATCCCTCTTCCTCGCTGAAGGGGTTGGATATGAATACCTTCTCGCTCTGTTCCTTTCGGTTGAGATAACCTCTTCCCACGCCCCGGCCGGCGATCAGAAGCTCTCCCGGAACCAAAGGCGGAAGCCTTCTCATATGTTCATCCACCACGTAGCATCTGTAATTCGCACAGGGTCTTCCTATGGGCACCCGCTTGTAGAGCCGTTCCACCGGCGTGGTAGTGGTGAAGATCGTACACTCTGTGGGACCGTATCCGTTCACAAGAACCGTGGAAATATTTCTGGGGCGGACCGGAACCAGTGCCTCGCCTCCCCCCGAACAGTAACGCAGGCTGGGAACATCCGCCATGGAATAGAACTGGCGTGCCACCTGAGTAGTCATAAAGGCCACGTTGATCTCCTGCTCCCGGAACAGCTGCTCCATGGCAGGAAGATCCATCCGGATCTCCTCGGACAGGATCACCACGCACCCACCCGCAGTCAGGGTGGGATACAGATCCATCATACATGCATCGAATCCGTAGCTGGCGTAGGCCGCCACCTTCGTTCCTGCTTCGAGGCCGAATTTCTCACGATACCAGAAACAGAAATTCGTCAGATTCCCGTGCTCCAGCATAACTCCCTTGGGGGTTCCCGTGGAGCCCGAGGTATAAAGCATGATAAAAAGGTCTCCCGGCTCCGGATGTGAGGTGATCCTGTCCGCTTCCGGAAGGCTGTCGAACTCACGGGTATAGAATACCGGTCCTGCATAATCCGGTACCTTCTCCATCAGAACCTCATCCGCAATGAGAAGCTTACTGGAGGCATCCTTCATCATGAAGGAGAGACGCTCCGGCGGATAGTCGGAAGCCAGGGGCTGATATCCCGCGCCGGTCTTCAGCACCCCCAGGGATGCCGTAACCATGTATTCCGAACGGTTGATCAGGATGGAGACCACATCTCCCCGTCCGATCCCCTGGGAGATCAGATGGGCAGCGATTCGCTCCGAGATCCCGTCCACCTCTTTGTAGGTAAGCACCTTATCCATATAACGAACTGCCGGAAGCTCCGGATACTTCTCCGCAGCCTCCCGGAACATGGACACAATATCCGTCCGGGGATAATCCCTGTCGGTACGGTTGAAGCTGTCCATTTCCGCTATGTTCCTGTCATTTACCAGAACGATATCCATCAGTACACGGCCCTTGCGGAAGCCCGCAGCGATCTCATCATACAGCTCCGCCAGACGCCGGATGGTATCCTCGGTGAAAAACTCCGCCGCATAGCGGATGGAAAGCTCATACCCTCCTTCCGCACCCTGACGGACAGACAGGAAGAAGGAACCTTCGGAGGGCTCTTCCTCCGCGGAAGCTCCGCAGGAGAAGAATACATTCGGTGTGAAACCGTATTCCCGGTAAAGCTCCGTAAGGTCTGCATCCTTACGTCCCTTCAGATCCTCCATCAGAGCCCACAGCTCCTGACGGAATACCCCCGACTCCTGATCATCCTTCGGTTCCGCAACCAGAGGGATCACAACCCCCTGATCCTTCACGTAAAACAGAACCTGCTTCTGGCTGCATACCAGATGCAGAAAATAAGCATACGCCCCGAGGAACATGCTGTCTTCCCACTGCACCCCGGCCTTCCCCTTCTTGGATCTCCGGAATATGCCGTAGGTTCCCTTCTTCTGGACAAGCGCCGGATCGTCATCCGCATAAAGCTCGGTCTCGCCGTCAACCCGGTCCAGCAGCTCACGGAACACCTGCAGATCCCGGGATGCATCCTGCTGCGCCTGGGATGCGTCCTGCTGCGCCTGGGATGCATCCTGTTGCGGCGCACCCTGCTGCGACTGCGACACTCCGGTTTCCATTTCCCCTGTGATCTTCCTTGTATCCTCCATATCCCCTTCTCCTTTGTTAGTCATTTATACTGTATCCGTCAGTCTATTCCGGTCTCGGAAAGAACGCCGTATCGATCTTCGCCTTCGGGCGCACTTCATAAGAAATGCCGTAGTTCCGTAATTCCTCGCAGAAAAGCTTCAGAAATGTATCATCATCAAAGACCTGCTGCAGTGTAAGACACAGCTTTCCTGCCACTGCAACCATACCGATGTACAGATCGTTCACCGGCGGAACATGGGTCCAGAATTCCTTTATATACCCCTGGGTCGCGGGATATTTCCACTGTCCCAGATAACTGACCATACAGGTCTGCGCCCGGGCGTCCGCATCGATCAGCTCCGCAAAGGCCGCATTTTTCGCCTCCTTGGACTGATGCTTCTTCAGGATATCCTCGCACACCGCCTTCTTGATGGAAAGATCATTTCTGACCTCATCCGGATCGGTGTGATACATGGTCACGCCCCGTAGTACCGTATTCTGCACCAGGAAGGGCTGGGCCTTCAGCTTGTCATCATAGACGAAATGCGCCCCATCCAGACAGTTATGATATGTTTCCGTGGCCTGCAGCATGGGCCTGCCGTTTATGATATAGGTGCAGATAATGGGCTTCTTCCGTTCCGGAAACCATTTATCCAGCGCACGCATCATCAGAAGCGACACCATGGTTCCCGGCGATCCGTCCCGGACAGAGGAGAATTTCACAAATGCCTTCTCCGGAAGCAGGATATCGTACTGCACCGGCCGATCACTCCTGAGCCCTCCGTCCTTCGTCAGGGAGAAGCCTTCCGGAGGCTCTTCACCGTCCAGATCCTCCAGGGAAGCGGCGGTCAGCTGATCCACCGGATCCTCCCATTCACAGGAAAGGAGCTCATCCTCCAGTGTCCGGATCCCCGTGTGATCCGTAACGCCGTACCGGAGATTGCAGTAATAAAAAAGCAGTGTGGAATACAGCTTGTATAACCCGATCCCGTCCGCATAGCCGTGGTAGGCGTCCAGCAGGATCCGGTCATCCATATAGCACACTGCCCATACATGATAATTCGTTTCCTTCGTGTTCAGATAGATCCGGTCATCCGTGTGAAACAGACAGACCGGCTCCGTATTCACCTCATAATAATACTCGGTCTCCGTCTGATCCATCCGCACGGAAAAATACGGAAACCTTTGTTCCGTCTTCCGAAGTGCCTGTTCCAGAAGGTCTCCGTCGATGGGATCCTTCATTTTCACGATCAGTCTCACCGCATAATCATAGTTTTTTCCGTAACATCCGTATACGGAATCCACATCCCCCATGGTAATCTTCATTCAGTTAACCTCCTCCGGTTGTAATACAGTTTCTCAGACGGGTTCTCTCCCCTTGGAAATGTATTTTACAAATTCGTCTCTCGGGATCGGCTTCGAGAAATAGAAGCCCTGCAGATAATCCACCTTCAGCTCCTCGAGCAGCCGGATCTGCTTCACCGTCTCAACCCCCTCCACCAGGATCTTCTTGTTCATCTGCTGGATCATACGAATGGTATTTTCCAGGATCACCATACCCAGAGTACTCTTCTCTGCACCCCACAGAATACTCTTATCGATCTTGATCACATCCAGATTCAGGGAGAAGACCGCGCTGACATTGGAATATCCCGTTCCGTAATCATCCATGGAGAAGAGGAAGCCCTCATCCTTCAGTCTCCGGATCACCGTACTGAGGGTATCATAATCATCTGCAGCGATGGATTCCGTGATCTCGAAGTTGATCATCCCCCGGTCCACCTCATAGCGTTCCAGGATCCGGTCGATGCTCTCCACAAATCCGGGTCGCATGCACTGCAGCACGGAAAGATTCACATTGATATTATCGATTCCGTATTTCTTCGGGATACCGGTCTTCAGGAACCGGCATACCTCCTCCAGCACAAATTCATCGATATCGTCGATCAGTCCGCTCTGCTCCGCTATGGGGATAAATTCATCCGGATACAGATTCCCCAGTTCCTTATCACGCATACGGATCAGGGCCTCTGCTCCATGCAGCTTCCCGTCGATATGATATGTGGGCTGATAGTAGACCTCATAACTGTTCTCCGCAAATCCCCGGGAGATGGCGTCCTCGATGGTCTGCCGCCGCATGATGAAATCCAGATCCGCCCCCTTCATGATCCGCTTTTCTTCCTTCTCGGGCATGGGGCTGTCGATCATATAGAACAGCTCGGAGGCCTTGGAGATCTGCTTCGGCACCTCCGCTACGATCACGGCAGCATTCAGCTGGATGCTGAATTCCCCGTAATCCCACGGCTTCTCAAAACGCTTTGCGATATCCTCCGCCAGTGCATATACCTTCTCCTCCGGCTGATCGTAGAGGGTCAGGACAAATGTATTCTTCTCCGGCACATAGATATAATACCGCTTCACGATGGACTTCAGATATCCGGAAATGATCTCCGCGATCACATTACTCTCTCCGGATCCCACCAGTCGGTTCACCAGATCATAGTTATGGATCCGGATCAGGATCAGATGCAGCTTCCGCTCATGCTTGAGACAGCTGCAGATATCCAGATTCAGGGCGGTCCGGTTGTAGAAGCCCATCCCGATATCGATACGGTCATCTTCATTTTCCACCGACATCATGACTCCGGTGAAGCCTATGGCCTCGGACAGGACCTCCACCTTGAGATCCTTGTTGATCAGCTGTGCCAGAACTCCCACCGCCACCATGACGAAGAAGAATACCAGGGCGGTCCGCCGCTTGCCGGAGATAACCTTCCATGAGGTTCCAACTACGATAAAGGACAGCACATAGTAGAACAGGGCTGCGACATAGATCAGGATCTCGCCCCACTCACGATGGAACACATGGTTCTCATCCACACTCCATACGAAAGATGTCAGCGGATTCAGCAGTGCAAGCAGCTCCGTAAAGAAAAACGGCATGGAGAGCAGAAGCATCTTCCGGTTGGCCAGCCGCGTTGATACGAAGCTCACATTGGATACATAATAGAAAAACAGGGGACAGAGTGCCGTATGGGTAGCGAAATAGAGATATCTGCTGAGCTCCACGGCCCTGGCTGCATTATCCAGAATCAGCGAATCCGCTCCGAATATGGCAGTGACTATACTGGTTATGGAATTCATCAGCAGGATACAAAGAATCGCAATAAAGAAACGGTTCTGGAGCTTGTCCGTCCGTTTCTGAATGAATGTATAGATTAAATTGACGATACATATAAGCAGCGACGACAGCGCCACCCCAAGAGAAAATGAATAATCCAGCATAGCACCCTCTCATTCTTCTCTTTATATAGTCATCCGATGCCGGTCCCGGGATACACGGTGCATTCCCGAATGGCATCGCTCGTCTCAGTAAGCCGCAACATCCGCAGATAGTGATATTATAGCATGAAACGCCTGCAGAAACAACGATTCATCCCGCAGCATCCGGATTAAAATCGATCTGCGGTATGTCCTGTCCTCTCTCCACTGAGAAGTGAAAATAAACCGACGGACAGGTATACAAATATAATACCTGTCCGTCCGAATCAAACTGTGTATTCTCTTCCTGAATTCCTGTGATCCCATGATCTCCGGTCAGATCTCCGATGGTATGTCTGTCCCGGGGAGGATCCGACTGAACCGACTGGGTGTATCCCACGTGCTGATCCAGCCCATTGGCCTTCAGCCATATCCGGGTTGCAAGTGCCAGTAGGATCACCGCTGCAGCCAACAACAGGAAAGTGAAAAATATCTTACGTTTGTCCATACATAACCTCACATCATACTTTAAGTCTGCTTGCCTTCCTTGTCATTTATAACAAACCAAAGTGACTTTAAAGTGACTATGAGGTTTTTTTCGAATATTACTCGAGAATAATATAATAGCTGTAAATCTCCTGACCTCCGTCCAGCACGTAGATCTCGTAGCTGGGATGTGCCTTCCGCAGACGTTTGAGGATCTCCTGCGCTTCCTCCTCCGTGGAGTCCTCACCGCGAATGAGGATACAGATCTGATGGTTGTCGAAATCCATCCGGGTGGTCAGCATGCATGCTGTATCTCTCCGGTCATTATCCGCGGATACGATATCCTTCCCCACGATGCCCAGATACTGTCCCTCTCTGAGAAGAAGTCCGTTCATTTCCGCATCACGGATGCATCGTGTTACACAGCCTGTAACCACGCCTTCCATGGCCTGCCGCATATCCTGTTCGATCCTGTCCGCATCCTTGGAATCCAGATCCAGCATGGACAGCACCGCATATCCGTCTCCGATGGTATGACTGGGGATCACCCGCACGTCCGCCTCCGTATAGAGTCTGGCCGCCTGCTCTGCCGCAAGGATCACATTTCCGTTATTCGGAAGCACGAAGATCGTATCTGCACTGAGTCTTCGGAATGCTTCTATGAAATCATCCGCCGAGGGATTCATGGTCTGACCGCCCTGTACGATCTGATCCGCACCCATATCCCGGAAGATCTTCTTATTTCCTTCTCCGGTTGCAACGGCAACGATACCGAAGGGCTTATGTACCTCCGGATCCGCCAGCTTGCTGTCTGCAGGCAGGTTATTGTGCTGCAGAGACATATTTTCCACCTTTACCGTGAGGTACTCTCCGAAGCGCTGCCCGTACTGCAGTACGCGATAGGGCTCCTTCGTATGCACATGAAGCTTGACGATGCTGCCGGTTTTCAGACATACCACGGAATCTCCGATACTCTGCAGAAATTCGCGGAATGCCTCGATATCAAAGTTTTCTATATCCGTCTTCTTACGCTGGAGCCGGAGCATCAGCTCCGTACAGTATCCGTAGACCAGCTCACTGTCCTCATCAAAAAGATCAAAATTCAGCCCTGCGCCGGGAGCCGCGGAAACCGTATGATCCGAAAGCCCTGCCGGGTCCTCGATCTTCTCTCCGCTGAGAACGGAGAGCGCTCCCTCCACAATATAGATCAGTCCTGCTCCGCCGGAATCCACCACGCCGGCCTTCTTCAGGATCTCCAGAAGCTCGGGGGTATGCTGCAGAGATTCGTGAGCCTGCAGCAGAAAGGCATTCAGGTATTCCTGCACATCCGCACATTCCTGAGCCGCCGCATATTCCGAGGCCTCACGGATCACGGTAAGGATCGTTCCCTCCACCGGTTCGGAGACTGCAGAATACGCATGCTCCACACCGCACTGAAATGCCCGTGCCGTGGATTCCACATCCGCATATTCCCTGCCTTCCAGACCTGCTGCAATTCCGTCGGCGATCTGTGACAGGATCACCCCGGAATTCCCACGTGCGGAGAACAGCATGCCGTCCGCAGCGCGGCGGGCATATTCACCGATTCCTTCGCTTTCGTGCGGAACCGCCGATTCACCCCCCTGCATGGTAAGCAGCATATTATTTCCGGTGTCTCCGTCGGGAATGGGAAATACATTCAGATCATTTACTTCCTCTCTGTGGATCTGAAGATTCCGGATCCCTCCTTCGATCAGCTCCGCCAGCAGCTGACTGTCGATTCTTCTTTCAGTTACTGTGTTCATGTTATGATTCTCCATGATAATTTTATAGTTTACCAAAGTAGAATGCTAACATATGAATATAAACTGAATCGAAACTCTACAAATCTGCTCCCGGGAGCTCCACGATAAACATATTCTTTCCATCCTCACATGCAACCCGGACCTGCCCGTGATGCAGCTCCACAACCTTCTTCACAATTGCCAGCCCCACTCCGTTTCCTTCCGCGGCGTGGGACTCATCTCCCTGATAGAATTTCCCGAAGATCCTTTCCCGCTTCTCTTCCGGGATCGGTTCTCCGAAGTTGGAGACCGTCACCTGAAGCGCACCTTCTTCGTCCCGGATACCGATCTCGATGGTGCTGTATTCCTCGGAATACTTGATTGCATTGTCCAGAAGATTGATCCACACCTGCTTCAGAAGCTCCTCATTTCCGAAGGCCTCATACTCCTCCTCCGGAAGGATCGGGTCGATATGCTTCTTGCTCCATTTCGCCTCCAGCATCAGCACACAGGTCCGAAGCTGCTCCGACAGATTAAAATGATCCGTATCCGAGAGGATATTCTGATTCTCAACCTTCGCCAGATTCAGTACATTTGTCGCAAGGGCGGAGAGCCGGAGGGACTCCTCCTCGATAATGTCCAGATATTCATTTCTGGTTTCCTCGGGAAGATTTCCCTTCTTCAGAAGCTTTGTGAAGCCTGCGATGGAAACGATGGGAGTTTTAAATTCATGGGAAAAATTATTGATGAAATCCGACCGGAGCATTTCGATCTGCCCCAGCTCCTCCGCCATCTTGTTAAAGCTGTCCGTCAGCTTCCGGATGGGCGGGAGCTTGGCAAAATGTCCCTTGTAGGTGAGTCGGACGGAATAGTCTCCGGAAGCCAGCCGGTTCGTGGCATCCATGATCTTTGCCACCGGTTTCAAAGGGAAATGCACAGCGACAAAGGACAGGATCGTTCCGAAGAACAGACTGAGGAAAATATAAGTGAAAAAGAGGGTTGTTGCACTGATCCCTGTGGATTCCAGCTTCAACATCCCCCGATAGATAAAGAAGAACACGATCACGCCTACGATCAGCGTGATCACCAGCAGCAATCCCATGACCATCACGGAAAGTGTGATGATCAGGGATATATTCTTTTTTGAATTTTCAAGCTTGTTTTTCGCACTCATATCTTCTTCACCGCCCTGTATCCTAATCCGCGTACCGATTCGATGGAGAATTCCTCCCATCCGTCAAACCGCTTTCTGAGTCTTCCTATGTGAACCGTTACGGTTTCCCAGCCGGTCTCGCTTTCCGTTCCCCAGATCTCATCCATCAGCTGGATCCGGGTAAAGATCTTTCCGGGATTGGACAGCAGCAGAAACAGAAGCTGGAATTCCTTCTGGGGAAGCATCTGCGTATTCTCCCCCCGGGTGACGGACAGGCTGTCATAATCCAGAACCACTTCTCCGATCTCGATCCGCCGCTCATTTGCGATCTTGGCCCGGCGCAGCAACGCCTTGATCCGAAGGAGCATTTCCGTTTCATCGATGGGCTTGGTGATATAATCATCCGTACCCACCAGAAAGCCCATGTGCTTATCTGCCGGAAGCTGCTTTGCGGACACCATCAGGATCGGGAGGCTGCTATTTCCCTCCCGGAGGATCCGGGTGAATTCATATCCGTCCATCACGGGCATCATGATGTCCAGGACCACCAGATCCACCTTGTTCTTCTCCAGAACCTCCAGTGCCTTCTCCCCGTCCTCAGCCGAACTGACCACGTAGCCGTTGGTCTCCAGAAGTGTCCGGATATAGAGTCGTGCATTTTTATCATCATCTACTACCAGAATATGAAACATAGTTTTCTTCCCCAATCGTAGTTTTCTTCCTTCCCATTCTATCAGATTTTCCTTTCTCTGTCAGAAAAAACCATCAAAATGTGAGGAGCAGCAGTCATATCGTGACCGCTGCTCCTCTTTCCTACTGTCTTTCTGACATTGTATTTACTCGCTCATATTATTTTGTACTCCCAGGAATACGGGGACGCCGGTTGCATTATCCACGATGGCGTATACAAACGGGCGATCCAGGGTGATCTGATATACCGGCTTTTTATCGAGAGCGGATGTGACTCTGTTCACGATCACTGCTGTGGCTGCAGCCGCTTCCGTGCCCTTGCGGTTCACCTTGATCATGGCCTTATGCTTCACAGATCCGATGGTCACCGATACACTGCCATCCGTGACCATTTTCCGGAACTGTCCGTTGACGTATGCTTCCTTAACGCCAAGTCCCTGAAGCACGGAATCCATATTGGTCTCATATTCCGTTTTGAATTCCGGAAGCTCCACGATGGCCTTTGCGTCAACCGGCTTCTGATAGGCATCCACAAAGCTCTTCTTCGAGGAAAGGATCTTCTTCATGTATTTCTCCGTGGTCATTCCCTCCGGAGGAAGAAGGCCGACGAAGCTATACTCTCCTCCATTATACGGACGGACGAATCCCATCCCGCCTTCCAGCTTGATCACACGCTCTTCCATGCTGCTCAGCATGACAACCTTGGAGGTGCTGCCGTCCGCATTCGTGAATTCCCTGTCTTTATGGATCTGGTCCTTTGAGTATTCAGCGGCCCAGGTTCCGTCAAATGCCACCGCATTTGCCAGAACGATCCTCGCCTCTTCATCCAGCTCATCCAGGATGGACTTGATCCGCTTCTTTGTATTTTTGCTTACCCAGGAGTTGATCTCCTTCACGGTATCGTCATTGAAGGGCGCCGCATAGAGCTCCGCTCCGTAATAATTCGCCGTATCGGAGATATAGCTGTCCCGAAGCTCCACATCACCGCAGTTGTTCATCCAGACGGAGTTCGCCACATTCCAGCTTACGCATTTGGAATTCCTCATCCGTTCGGAGAAAGCGGACATTTCCTTATTCAGAGTGGATACGCTCCCCGCTCCCGGCATGATCACCGACAGAAGCTCCTTCTCGGTTTTGCTTCCCTTGTCGGCACCGGTTGCCGTCATCCCCAACGCCATCTGTATCGAAACGGGGCTGATGAGATAATTCTGATCCCCGTCCTTCTCCAGCTCCATTGCCTTCTGCAGCAGGCTGAATCCGCTTTTGGCAAGTGCCTTCCCATGTGCTGCGGGCAGTTCCTTGCCGGCGATCTTCTGCTTCTTAACGCTCTTGGACAGATTGGTGATCCCTTCTCCGTATTTCCGGTCGATCACCGGCTGCTCCGGACGATCCTCGGTGGGGGCTTCCGTAGGCTGCTCTGTCTGCGGCTCCGTGGGTTGCTCCGGCTGTGCCTCCGTGGGTTGCTCCGGCTGCGCCTCCGTGGGCTGTGTCAGCTTCGGCTCTGTCACCGGCGGCCGGTCCTGCTTCGCTTCTGTGGACTGTGTCCGATCCGGACCCGACAGCGTCGGTCCATCCTGCTCCTGTGATCCCTGCTCCCGTATTCTCTGCTTCCACTGCCCGGGGTCCTGCTCTGTTCCCGGAGCTGCTTCCGTGGACTGTCCCTGCTTCGACTCCGTAGACTGCTCCTGCTCCGCTTCTGAGGTTACTGTCTCCTCCTGTGAGCCCTGCTCCGACTGACTGGGTTCCAGCCCTCGCTGCCCTTTGCTTCCGCCTTCGGTATCTTCCTCCGTGGTCTTCCCGGCGAAGGTTCCGGCGGGGTCCTGAGAGGGGTCCGTATTCTGTACGGATGCATTTCCCGGATCCTCCTCGTTCAGAGGACGTTCCGTCCCGCTGCGTCCGAAGAAGAAGATCAGTCCCACGATCAGGATCGCTGCCGCTGCCGCATAGCCGGCGATCACCGGCCATCGGACTCCTCTCCTTCTGCCTGCCGGGTGCTCCGAACCGACCCCCGCAGCCTCTTCGATATAACTGTCATCCAGTTGATTTAATGCCTGTTCCAGCTTCTCCTTCTTCATATCTGAATCCCTTCTTTTTCTAAGAATGTCCTAAGCTTCTTCCGTATCCGTGACAGCTTTACGGAGATCCGGTTTTCACTCATGGAAAACATACTGCTCAGCTCCTTCACCGAGTCTCCGAACCAGTATCTTCGGACAAACATCTGCCTGTCCTCCTTCCTCTGTTCGGACAGAAACCGGTTGATCAGCCGGCCCAGTTCCTGTTCGGAGACGGTATCCTCCACCGAATGGACCCCGGCCAGACTCTCCTCAAGCTCATCCAGAGGGATGTCAAAATGGTGATTTCTCTTTGCGGCGGTATTGCTGTGAAACTTCGTCAATGCCAGATTGCGCGCGATCCGGCAGGTATATGCCGAAAGATACTGCGGTTTCTCCGGAGGGATCTGATTCCACACTGCAAGGAGCGTATCCTCCACACATTCCTCCGAATCCTCATGATTTCCCAGTATATTCATTGACAGCCGCATCAGTAGCGCACCGTATTTCTCGGACAATGCCTTAATCGCCTGTTCTGAACGTTCAAAAAACAGGGATATGATCTGCTGATCCTCCATCGGTTCATCTCCTCCTCACCTGATAAGTAGGGATTCCTATTCAAATCTTACACATTTTTTGAAAAAAATCAAACAGACTCTCAGAAGCGGCTTTTACACCGTTTCCGAGAGTCTGGATCTTTTGGTTTATGCCGATGTTTCTACAGGACGGTTCCCCGAAGGGTTCCCTTCCCGTCCTTCGATTCATACGTCAGCTCCTTCACCACGCTTCTGATCAGAGCTATGGAAACCGGATCTCCCTCCGTCAGCGGATCAAAGTCCTCACCGGTCCACGCGGCCTTCATAAGCATTTTCCCTGATTTCTCCTGGTATTCGAAGGACAGCTCGGCATCCGTATTCTCATGGAAATGTTCCTGCAGGACCGCAACTCCCAGCTCCTCCGTGATGGTCATCATCCTGTGGATCACAACATAATCGATGAGATTCCGCCGTCCGAAGCCTTCGATCCCGGCAACCGCATCTCCGAAATCAAATGTCATTCCCCGGATCGTCAGCTTCAATGCCTTCAAATGCCCGATAAACAGACGGGTCTTATCCTTCTTCGGCGTCTCGAAGATCTGCTCCGGAGTTCCTTCCTCATAAATGATCCCTTCATCCATATAGAATACCCGGCTGGATACGTTTCGGGCAAAGGACATTTCATGTGTAACGATCACCATGGTCATGCCCTTCTGTGCCAGCTTGCGAATGACCGCCAGAACCTCTTCGATGGTGGTGGGATCCAGTGCGGAGGTAGGTTCATCGAAAAGGATTGCCTCCGGCTCCATCACGATCTCTCTGGCGATGGCCACACGCTGCTGCTGTCCGCCGGACAGCTCTGCCGGATAATTCATGGCCTTTCCGGCGAGTCCCACCCGCTTCAGCGCATCCATGCTGCAGCGGAAGGCTTCCTCCCGTGACCGTCCCAGCAGTTCCGTCTGGGCCAGCATGATATTCTCTACGATGGTAAGATGCGAGAACAGGTAAAATGCCTGGAAGACCATACCCACTCTTCTTCGGAGCAGATTCAGATCATATCCCGGGGCCAGGATATCCTCTCCCCGAAACCGGATCTCTCCGCTGTCTGCAGTTTCCAGATGATTCAGAAGATTCAGAAAGGTGCTTTTCCCGGTTCCAGAAGGACCGATCACCGTGATCACCTCACCCTTGCGGATATCGCAGCTCACGTCCCTGACCGGAGTCACCTCACCGAAGCTTTTCTTCAGATGCTCCACATGGAGAAGAACCTCTCCCTCCTCCGAAGCTCCCTGATCTCTCCGTGCCTCCGGAGCTGTCATTTCTCCGGAGTTATACTTCTCCATCAGCCGGGTCAGTCTGTCCGTTTTTCTGCTGCCGGGACGGATCCGCTTCTCGATCCTTCCCAGGATCAGGATCAGCACCACGGACAGCAGGAAATAAATCACTGCCGTAAGGATCAGCGGGAAGAAGGCCTCATAGGTCCGGCTTCTTATGATATCCGCCGCTCTTGTAAGATCCATCACGGAAATGTATCCGGCCACCGCCGTCAGCTTCACCATGGCGATAAACTGTCCGATATAGACCGGCAGAATGTGGAGCATGGCCTGAGGCAGAACCACCTTCCGGAATCCATGTACATTTCCGAAGCCCAGGGCCCGGGCCGCTTTGGTCTGACCCGCCGGTACCGCTTCGATCCCGTTTCGGAACATTTCGGAGGCATATGCGGCAAAATCCAGAGAAAAACCGATCACGCAGACCCAGAATGCGGGGAAATCCGCACTGGTGAATACCAGATAGTTCAGCACCAGCAGCAGTACAATGATCGGAATCCCACGGAAGATACGGATATAGGCCTTCGCAATCCCGGAGACGAACCGGTTCTTCCTCATATGAAGATAACAGATGAAGCCTCCCAGCACGGTGCCGAAGAGTCCCGCCAGAACCGCGAGGGCTATGGTGACTCCCAGTCCCGAGAGGATCATTTTCCACCGGTCTTCCCGAATGAAGGTCTTGATGAAGCTTTCCTTTATGGAAGCAAAGAAATTGTCACTCTCCCCATTGCCCGAAACCGTGGGAACAAAGACATAGGCTGCGTCTTCAAAGATCTGATCCGTGAGATTCACCTTCTCCATCCGTTCCTCCGAACGGACGATCAGATCCGCCACCACGTCATACTGTCCGGACTCCAGACCGGCAAATTCCGATACAAAGGGCATGCTTTCATAGGTGGGTTCATACCCGCAGGCTGCACAGAACCCGTTCATGAGCTCGATAAAATAACCGGTGAGTTCATCGCCGTAGTAGAAGGTCATGGGACTCCAGGTGCCCAGGGTTGCGATCCGAAGCTTACCTTTCTTCCCGTCATAGCTGTAGGAATCCATCACCTGTTTCCCGTCGCTCTTATCCCATTTCTCCTTAAGGGCGTCCATCTTCCCGGACTGTTTCAGGTCTGCGAAGTAGACGTTCATTTCATCCCGGAGCTTCTCTCCCTCGGCGTTCTTCTGCGTTCCGAAGCCGTACTGGAACCGGTCGACCGCCTGCGGAAGATTCGTGATCCCGGAATATCCATTCTCGATATCACGAATGGTCGAGTTGAATCCGAGAGCTGCATCCACCTTTCCGGCAACCACCGCATTCATGCAGTCCGAAAGGGTATCATAGGTCATGAGCTCCGAATCAGGAAACCGCTTCTTCGCGGTCTTGTCGAGCTCGGTGCCGTTCAGAATGGCTATACGGGTTCCGGGCTTCTCCAGATCACTCTTGCTGTATGCAGGGATTTCCGACTCCGGTTTTAACACCACCACAACCGAGCCTGCGGTAATAGAGGGCTCGGAGAAATAGACGCTTTCCGCCCGCTCATCCGTATAGGCGACCCCGCCGCAGGCCAGATCATCCTTTCCGGTGGATATGGCGGTAAGAACTCCGGCGAAATTCATGCGGTCGATCCGCAGCTGATATCCCTTTGCTTCACAGAAATGCATCAGAATATCCACATCCAGCCCGGCCAGTCCTCCGTCCTTGGCATAGACCAGCGGGATGAAGGTGTCATCCATGGCCACCCGCAGAACTCCCCGGGTGCCTGTCAGAGAGTTGGGATCCATAGCCTTCTGTTCTCCTCCGCCAAACCAGTTGTCCCAGATTTCATCATAGGTCCCATTTCCCCGGATCTCCCGGATATAGGCGCTGTATTCTTCGCAGAGAGCCTTTCCCTCCCTGGTTTTGGGGAAGATGGCACCTACCTTCATATCCCCGATGAGCTTCTCCTTCAGCGACATCAGGTCCGGATTGTCTGCAGCCATGAACATCATAAGAAGCTCAGAATCGGCAAAGGCATCGATCTTTCCGTTCCTGAGGGCATTGATCATATCCGTAGTATTGCCATAAAACTGGAATTCCGCATCCGGAAACCGTTCCTGCGCCTGGATGCCCTGAATACTTCCGGTGGTGGCACCGATCCTTTTATGCTCCAGCTGGGACATCTCAGTATATGAGGTAGACTCCTCCTGCTCCTTATCCCCGCAGCCGGTTACAAGCAGCAGAACGGATAACATGACGATCAGAATCCATGGGATCCTTTTCCTGACTGATCTTCTGTGCATAGCATACCCCCCGTTTTTCCCTTCTTCTGACCTATATTTTACTGTATTTTCCGGAGGTTGTGAACCTGTAACCGAAAGAAGTCTCTGTCAGGGAATCTTTGGCACGATTCCCAACACATAAATCGTCCTCTGCGCTCATGTATGTCCACAGATGACGGAACATGGCACACAGTTCTGTACATTTTCCGGATTCTGTATATCTCTCCCGTGAATCTGTACGTTGTGCTTTCGCTCGTTTCAAAGTATAATGTTGTATAGATAACATGAAGGAGGACTCTGCATGAATTATTGGATTTTCTTACTGGTCAGCCTGGTGGCCTGCTCGGTGGGATTCCGTGCCTATATCTGGTTCTTTTCCGTAGGATACGGTCTTGCCATAGCTGCCATCGGAGTGGCCCTTGCCATCGCATTTCACAGCACCATGGGGGCTCCGGAATGGATTGCCTGCATTGTACTGGTCATATATGGATTCCGCCTCAGCGGCTATCTTCTGATCCGGGAGTTTAAAAGCGCAGCTTATCGCAAGGTGCTCAACCCGGAGATCGAACGCAGCAAGCGGATGCCCATCGTTGCAAAGCTGGCGCTTTGGGTGACATGCGGACTGTTATATACGCTGATGACGATCCCCCTCTACTTCCGTTTAGGCAATGGAGCGGAATCCGACGCCATGCTGTGGGTGGGCATAGTGCTGATGGTCTGCGGCGTAACTCTGGAAACGGTAGCGGACCTGCAGAAGAGCCGCGCCAAGAAGAAGAACAGCAGACGGTTTGTGGACACCGGCGTCTATCGCTTCGTGCGCTGCCCCAATTATCTGGGTGAGCTGCTCCTGTGGCTGGGTATGCTGCTGACCGGTGTCACCGCCTTCGAAGGTGTATGGCAGTGGATACTGGCCCTGCTTGGTTTCCTTCTGATCGCATGGGTAATGTTCAGCGGTGCACGGCGTCTGGAGATCCGTCAGGACAAGTTTTACGGCGAGGATCCCGAATATCAGAAATACGTTAAGACCGTGCCCATCATTCTTCCCTTCATTCCACTGTACAGCGTGAAGCGGCACAAATTCCTGGTGGCATAGAAATACGCGGGGATACACAATACCGGCGGCGCCGGGATATACAGTACCGGTGGCGCGGGAATACACAGTACCGGTGCCACCGGAATACGGATACAGGAAACAATACAGAAGTCCCGGCGGTGGGAGTCAGAAGATCTGCAGATCTTCCTGCTCCCGCCGCCGGGACTTTCTGTCACCGATTACTGTCAGCGCTTTCTGCCATGGCATCCGACCGTACTTCCGGTCAGCGCTCTCTGTGTGCTAACTGCCAGCGTTTTCGTTTATATCTCTCCCACGATATTTTCATTCAGCCAGTCCATGGAAATGATCATGTCCGGCGTCATTTCCCCAAATTCAAGTCTCTTTCTTGCAATCATGGCGATATACTCCTGAACCATGCTTCCATCCTGACCTTTGATCATTCCGGAGAACGGGGTGATGGAACCGTCGATGATCGCCTTCCGGAAGAAGCGGAGAAGCTTATCCGTCTGATAGGGCAGATCCTTGGTACGTATATCCACAACCCCCGTGGACATACCAAACCAGTAATTGGCTGACATGGTCCGTTCAGAATCCGATTTCCATGTACCCATCAGCACCGTCTGGATGATCTGTGCGTAGTACTTACCCCAGCTGTAATAAGGCGTTCCGATGAAGGTATCCGACGTTTCGCCGATCCGGTATAATCCCAGACGTTCATCACCGAGCACCATTGAATACTCTATATCCGCATAGAACTCAATGCCCTGCTGCTTCCATACCTCCCGGTAATCCGTTACATTTTCGTGATCCGCCCGCTGAATGACGACCTTGCATTCCGGATCGATCAGCGACACCCCGATGGCAAAGGCATTATTCCGTCCCTGTTCCTTATTTCCCGTGATCCGGGAAAGGGGAAGCTCCATGATCCCGAGCCGTATCTGTGGAAGACTGGTCTTCATATCCTCCAGGGCGTCCAATACGGGAAGGTACGGGGAAACGCCCTCGCTTTCCGCCTTTCTTACCGCTGCTTCCGCAAGTCTTTTTGCCGCCCTGTAATCCTCTCTCATACCGCCTCCTCCTCAGGAACATCTTTCTTCCATGTCATACCTGCAATCCCTGTTTCCGGGATCACACCCCCAATAATTCCGTCTTTCTATCCCCAGTCGGTTACATGGTCTCCAGCAATTCCCGGATCACTTCAAATGCCTTTGCGGCACTCCGGGTCACATTCGCATTGTAGTCTGCTCCATCCCCGTCCATGGTATCACTGATACATTTGATTGAGAGGCAGGGTACCTCATTCTTAAGACAAATGCGGGCGATGGCTGCGATCTCCATATCGCAGATCTGACAACCCAGGGCTGCCAGCGCCTCCTTATCTGCCCGATCCGCCACAAAACGGTCTCCGCTGGCAACCGCCACCGGACGAAGCTCCGGCCGTTTCTCCAGTACCCATTTCCGAATCTTCTCATCCACCGGAATAAATTCATCCGGATATTCTTCATACTGATGCTTCACCACCGGATCGATGGGCGAAACATCGTAATCATAGTGGCACACCTTCTCTACCACAAAAAGATCTTCCACCTTCAGCTCGGGGACCAATGCTCCAACCACTCCGAAATTCAGAACCAGCTCGCATCCGGTCACCGTAATCAGCAGCTGTGTTCTCGCCGCAGCGTCGATTTCCCCGTAGCCTGACAGCGCAGCGTAGACCTCATGTCCGTACATTTCCGTCCGATACAGGGTCGTAGTTCCCACCTTCTCTTCCGTGATCTCCATTCCGCCTTCCAGAAATGCCTTCAATTCCCGCTCCACTCCAATAATCATTCCAATCTTCATTTTTTCTCTCCTTCTCTTTTGATTTGTTTCGATATTTCATTCCGCAATCCTGCAGATAAATGTATTCGTGAATTCCTCATCCTCCTCTGCAGAGTAACTCAGCTCCTTCGCTGTTCCCTGCAGAAGCTTATAGGACAGCAGATTTTCCGTATCCGCCGGATCAAAGGGGTCTCCGTTATACATGGTTTTTATCTCCGCCTGCTTCTCCTTCTCGGAATACTCTATGGTAACCCTGATCTTCGGATCCTTCAGAACCGGAAGCAGGATCTGCTGAAGCAGTTCCTCAAACACCAGATGGATCCGGTGCCTGATCCGGGGAGCGATATCATTCTGGAAGCAGAATCTGTCGATCTCCGCGTCGGCTGCCGGAGCATCGAACCTTTCACCGTCTATGGTGATCTCCAGTACCTTCAGTCTTTGGATGAACCGCCGGGTCAGTTCCTTCTCCGGATGGTCGAAAATCTGCTCCGGTGTTCCGTCCTCATAGATCCCACCCTCATCCACATAGAATACACGGTTGCAAATGGCGCGGGCGAAGCTCATTTCATGGGTCACGATCATCATGGTCTTACCGGTCTTTGCCAGATCCCGGATTACGGCCTGCACCTCTCCCACCATGGTGGGATCCAGTGCGCTGGTAGGCTCATCCAACAGGATCACGTCCGGATCCATGGCCAGGGTCCTGGCTATAGCCACCCTCTGCTTCTGTCCTCCGGAGAGTTCATCCGGATACTGGGACTCTCTGCCGGAAAGTCCCACTCTCTTCAGCAGCTCGATCCCCTTATCATACGCCTCCTGCTTCGGGCGTTTCAGGATATCGATCTGTGCCAGCATCAGATTCTCGATCACGGTGAGATGACCGAACAGATTAAACGACTGAAATACCATTCCCATTTTGCGTCTGGCCTGTGACAGATCATAGCCGGGGGCGGTGATGTCCTCCCCGTTCAGAAGGATCTGGCCGCCGGTGGGCCGTTCCAGCATATTGATGCACCGGATCAGAGTGGATTTACCCGCTCCGGAGGGCCCGATCACGGAGATCACGTCCCCGTCACGGATCACCACATTTACATCCTTCAGAGGTGTTGAAGTCTCGTAGCTTTTCTTTAAATTCTTCAGTTCGATCATTTCGTCTTCACCCCCTTCAGCATGGCGCTCTTCTTCCTGTTCTTCGGATTGACACAACGTTCGATCCGGTTCACGATCCAGGTAAGAACCGCAGCGAGGATGAA
>CADBOW010000021.1 GCA_902796375.1 uncultured Lachnospiraceae bacterium
CCTCCCGCTTTACGGCCTCCAGCATCTGCCTTGCGCCGCTGTAGAAGCCGGTATCTCCCGAGAAGAGCGCCACTGCATTCCGGATCCGCTCCTTCCGGATCACCGGCAGGATCTCTTCCGGGCGATACATTTCATAGGTCCTGTTCCGGATTCCCCGAAGCAGCCGCTTCGCACCGAAGACCGCATCCGCCCGGCGGATTGCCTCCGCAACCTCTCCTGTCACTGTCCCATCCGAGCCCGGGCCCATCCCTGCCAGGATGATCCTGATCTTTCGGGTTTCGGAATCCCCTTCACGCCGGTGCTCCTGAAGACTACCGTCTCCAGTTTCCTGAAGGATACCGTTTCCCGCCTCCTGACGGTTGTCGTCTCCCGCCTGCTGAGGGATGCCGTCTCCCGCCTGCTGAGGGATGCCGTCTCCCGCCAGGAATTCATAGGCTTCCCGGATGGATATCCCCTCTTCCTTCACCGGTCTTCGGATCACGGAAACCCGGATCCCCAGCTGCTCCGCCGCAGCCAGCTTCTCTTCAAATCCGCCCCGGCTTCCGCTGGACTTGGTCACCAGATGCTTAATGTTATACTGGAGCAGAAGCTCCCGGTTCAGCCCTTCGCTGAAGGGTCCCTGCATAGCGATCACATGCGCCGGCGGGATCCCGTTCTGTCTGCAAATCTCCAGACTTTCCACGGAGGGAAGCACCCTGACATAGGTACGGTCTCTGGTTTCCTCCGATATGCTGCTGCAATACTCCGAAAGCTCTTTGCTGCCTGTTGTAAGAAGGATATTTCCGTCCCCGGCTTCCCTGTCCAGCATGATCGCACATTCGCGAATGCCGGAATGGAACCGGATCCTGCCCGCCGATCCTTCTGATGCCGCCGTTTCCTCCGCTCTCAGGATCCGCAGAACCCGGATCCCGGTGGCCCCGGCAGCCTTTCGGATATTCTCGCTGACCTGGGCGGCATAGGGATGTGTGGCATCCACCACAACGCTGTCCGAAGCTTCCGAAAGCATTTCCCGAAAGAGTTCTTCCATATCCGCTTCCTCCAGCCTTCCCTTCAGAACCGTAACATGGTCCCGTTCCGTGATCACACTTTCTCCATAGCCTGAAACAACAGATACCCTGTGATCCGCTCCGGCCCTGGACAGCATTTCCGAAAGCAGCCTGCCTTCCGTTGTACCTGAAAAGATCAAAGTATTTCTCATTTGCTTCTCCGTATAGGGTCCCCGTATCCTCTGGGGGTTATCATTCTTCCATCTACTGCTTTTGTTTCCGAATTACCGATAAATACCGTAGTAAACATATCGATCTCCTGCTCCGGAAGCTTTGCCAGGCTGCAGATCCCTCGGGTTTCTCCCTCCCGTCCCACATTCTTCGCAAAGCCTGCGATCCGGTCCGCCGGCAGAATCTCCCGCAGGATCTCACATGCCCTTCGAAGATGCTCTGCCCGGCCACGGCTGCAGGGATTATAGATCACGATCACGAAATCCCCCTCCGCGGCACAGCGCAGTCTCCGTTCGATCTGCTGCCAGGGTGTAAGAAGGTCGCTCAGGCTGATCACACAGAAATCATGATTGACCGGTGCCCCCAGAATGGCAGCCCCGGAGGATGCCGCGGTGATGCCGGGGATGATCTCCACGTCCGTAAATCCTTCCTCTGCCGCCACCTCCAGCATCAGGGCAGCCATACCGTAAATCCCCGCATCGCCGCTGCAGATCAGCGCCACCTTCTTCCCGGACATGGCCATGGAAAGACACCTTCTGCAGCGCTCCTCCTCGCCCCGCATTCCATTTTCATAGATATCCTTCTCCGGGTATCGATCCCGCACAAGAGAAATATAGGTTTTATAACCGGCGATCACATCACAGGACCGAAGCGCCTCCCGGGCCTGTGCTGTAAGCATCTCTTCCTTCCCCGGACCGATCCCCACCACATAGATCTTTCCCATACTATCCTTTCTTCGCAACCGCGACCGTCATTCCCTCTCCCGCCGTCTTCCGGAGGATCAGACTTCCTCTGTATCCCGTTCCTGCGATCGCTGCTCTCTCACAGACATTATCAACTCCCACCGTCTGCAGGACGAAATCGGAGGATGCGAATTCCCCCTCCGCCCTGTTCAGCATTTCCTTTGAAAATGTAAGAAGCGGGATCCTGTATTTCACGGAGAACTTCCGAAGCGCCGGTTCATCCGCCTTAATGTCAATGCTGCAGAGGGATCCCACATCCTCCAGGGGAATCTGATTCCCCTTCAGGATCTGCAGCAGAAATGCTTCAAATGCCGGGAAGGGCAGATCCTTTTTCAACCCCACTCCGACTGCGTATTTTCCGGGGGATAACCAAAGGGAACCAAGGCCGGTATCCTCATCGGACACGATCACATCCACCGGCTCCTTCGGCGGATAATCCCGGATGGACAGGGTTACCGCCTTTCCTGCGATGGCCCTGGCCGACACACGCCGGATGCCGTCCCGGTTCATGATCTTCAAATGATTCTCCATGGCAAAAACATCCGCACTGAACACATCATTTACGTCCGTGGACGTGGTGATCACCGGAAGTGCACCCAGAAGTCCTGCAAAAAAGACCGCATCCTTATTCGCATTTCCCACATGCCCGGACAGGATCGGGATCACATAGTTCCCGTTGTCATCCATCACGATCACCGGCGGATCCTCAAGCTTATCCCTGACATGGGATGCGATCCCCCGAACCGCGATCCCGCAGGCACCGATAAAGAGCATCCCTCTTCCGGCTTCGAAACGGAGTCCCGCCCAGTCGGAGACCGAAAGTCCGGTATGCTCCGCCAGCCCCTCCGCCTCGCTGTATTTCAGGGAAATGGGCAGCGGATCCATCTCCTGCACCATCAGCTCCCGGTTGATCCGGTCCGCCATCCTTCTTCCCTGCTCTGAAAAACAGATCACATCATAGTTCATACATGCTTCCCCCGATACATGGTTTCAAACTCCGGATCATAGAGCTTCGACCTTTCGTAACCACTCTTACGGATCACTTCTCCCACCAGAACCACGGCCGTATTTTCTATTCCATGTGCCTTTGCATTTTCATAAAGTGTCCCCACCGTGCAGATCACCCTCTTCTCCTCCGGCCAGGTGGCCTTATATACGATGGCCGCCGGAGTGTCCGGTGCATATCCTCCCCGGATCAGACTCTGTGATACCTGATCCAGCATTCCGGTACTGAGATAGATCGCCATGGACGCTCCATGGGCTGCCAGCTTCTCCAGTGCCTCCTTCTCCGGCACATGAGTTCTCCCCTTCATCCTTGTAATGATCAGAGACTGGGAAACGCCCGGAAGGGTGAATTCCAGATCCAGATCTGCCGCAGCACCGAACATGGCACTGACTCCGGGGGTCGAACGATAGCGGATCCCCTTCTCCTCCAGCAGGTCCATCTGTTCCCGGACCGCACCGTACAGACTGGGATCTCCGGTATGAAGACGAACCACATTCTGTCCCCGGGCATCCGCCGCTTCCATGACAGCCATGACCTCCTCCAGCGTCATAACTGCGCTGTTATGGATCTCCGTGCCCTCCGCCGCATAGGACAGCAGCTCCGGATTCACAAGACTTCCCGCATAAATGATCACATCCGCCTTCCTCAGCAGCTCCATGCCCCGGACTGTGATCAGATCCTTCGCTCCCGGTCCGGCTCCCACAAAATCAATCATTTTCCTTCACCCTTTCCATCATTGCATCGGCTCCCGGCGTGCTGCCCAGGATACCGTATCTGTTCGAAAAAAGGATACACTCCACGTGAAGCTCCTCTCCTGCCCGGCGCTTCAGGTAATGCCCGATCCGTTCCATAATGCAGGCCAGGGCCTCCTTTGCATATCCGGTTTCCACCAGAACTTCATAGGCTTCCTCCGTGGTATTGCACCCCAGGATCCGTTCCGCCACCGGCTTCTCTGCTCCGCAGAAAAATGCGGCAAGCGCCATCAGCTCCATCCGCCCGTCCGCTTCCTTTGAATGGGTATTCATGATGCCGCCGGACAGCTTGATCAGTTTCCCGATATGACCTACCAGGAGCATCTCCCGGAAGCCCAGCGCCCCGGCCATATCGATGGTATCCCCGATATAGTTGGAGCATTTCACCGCCCTGTCCAGGTCATACCCGTAGGTATCCCGGACAAACTGCAGACCGTAGTTGCCCGGTGCGGCCACAAAGCCGGTCCTTCCCTCCGCCCGTTTCTGTTTCAGCTCCAGCCCTATGGTATCCAGGATGGCCTTCACACTCATGGGCTCAACGATCCCGGAGGTTCCGATGATGGAGATCCCGCCTTCGATCCCCAGCTTCGGATTGAAGGTCTTCCCTGCGATCTTCTCTCCTTCCGGAACGGAGATGGTGACCACCAGGCTGTCCCGGATGTCATAGAGCTCCGCCACCTGCCGGACTTCCTTCTCGATCATGCGTCTGGGAACGCTGTTGATGGCCGCATTTCCCTTCGGCTGATCCAGCCCGTCCCTGGTCACCGTACCCACCCCGGTTCCTCCCCGGATCTCCACCCGTCCTGCTCCGTCACAGACACGGGTCACATGGGCATAGATCAGCATGCCATTTGTAATGTCCGGATCATCTCCCGCGTCCTTCTTCACGGCGCAGCGGGCAGAATCCCCCTCGATCCGTCGATCCAGAAGTGCAGTCTCATACGGAACCCCTGCAGGAGTTATGATCCGGATCATGTCCCTGTCGCAGCCGGAGAACAGCATATATGCCGCAGCCTTTGAGGCAGCAGCCGCACAGCTTCCGGTAGTAAATCCGTTTCTCATACTTCCTCCCTGAGCTCATACAATATCGCATTGACGATGGCAGCCGCCACATTACTGCCTCCCTTTCTGCCTGCGTTCACGATATACGGGATATCGCTTCCCAGGATCAGCTCCTTCGCCGCCTCCACATTTACAAATCCCACCGGAACGCCTACGATAAACGCGGGAGTATAGGCCTTCTTCGAGTATTCCTCATACAGGGTGATCAGCGCCGTGGGAGCATTTCCCACCACAAAGATCGTATCTCCCGGATGCTCCATGGCTTTCCGCATGCTTACAGACGCACGGGTGGTCCCCAGCTCCGCGGCCTTCCCTGCGACTTCCTCATCCGCCATAAAGCAGTGAAGACTTCCGCCGTATTTCGAGAACTCCTTCCTGTTTATGCCGGAGAGTGCCATATTCGTATCCGTAACCAGATCCGCTCCCTCCCGAATCAGCTGCTTCAGCCTTTTCCCGGCATCCTTTGAAAACCGAAGGGTCTCCGCATAATCAAAGTCCGCCGTGGTATGGATACAGCGTTTGATGATCGGGGCCACTTCAGGATCCGGCGTGATTCCCCTTTTCTGCAGTTCCTCCCCGATGATCTCAAAGCTTCTTGCTTCGATATCTCCGGGGCGTATCGTCATGATCTCCATTTCAGCACCTCATCCATATTTTCCAGAAGCTGTTCATTGTCTGACCGGTCTTTGACAGCCACCCGGAAGAATCCCTTTCCAAGTCCGGTGATATCACTGCAGTCCCTGATCAGGATCCCCCGCTCCAGCATTCTGTCATAGAGTCTCTCATCTGCCCGGAACAGGAGATAGATCGAATCCGACGGATAAACCCGTTCCACCCGGTGCTCCAGTTCTTCCGCCAGAAAGTCCCGCTCCGCACGGATCTTTTCCTGCAGCCTGCGGATCCGGTCCGGGCTGATCTCCTCCGCCAGACGGACCATGACCTCCTCGCTGATCACGGACAGATTCCATTCCGGAAGCTCCCTTCCCATGGCTTCCATCAGAGACTCATCTGCCATGGCATATCCCATCCGGATCCCCGGAAGCGAGAACAGCTTGGTATAGGACCTGATCAGGATCAGACAGGGATATTCTTCAATCCGGCGGGAAAGCTCCCTTCTGTCCCTGTCCGTCGCCGCTTCCGAAAGCAGCAGAAAGCTCTCATCCAGAAGCACCCGGGTCTTCCCCTCTGATGCATGCTCCAGGATCCGCACCAGCAGATCCGGATCTATGTTTCTGCCCGAAGGATTCCCGGGATCCGTCAGGATCACCAGGTCATGTCCCTGTTCCGAAGGATCCATCTGCTCCAGGATCTCTTCACCCAGGTCAAAGCCGTCCCTCTCCTTAAGTCGGAAGTGATCGACTCTGCAGTCCTTCCTGCCCTTCAGGATATGCTCATACCCGGTGAAGCACGGAACCGGCAGCAGCACCCGTCGGGGAGACAGACTTCGGACCGCCGCCAGCAGCACCTCGCTGGCTCCGTTTCCCGGAAGCACCTGCTCCGGCGTCACGCCGGCTTCCCGGGCAAGAGCCCGGCGGAGTCTTCTCTGCGAAAGATCCGGATAGGCTCCGCACTGCCCCATGGCCTGCCGGACATAAGGTTCGATATCCACATCCGAATACGGATTCAGACTCACCGAAAAATCCAGCTTCACCTGATTTGTATAAATGTCTCCACCGTGTCCCATTTTCTCTCCTGTAAAATGATCATCTGAATCCCAGGAAACAGATTCCCGAGAATATCACCGTAATGCAAATGAGCAGGATCGCCTCTGTCAGAAACATCAGCCCGTTTGCCCGCAGAATGTCCTTCCTTTCGATGTTCCGGACCGGATCCCCCAGATAGGGCTTCTCCTTCCGGATCCCACCGTAGTCGGAGGGTCCCCCCAGCCGGATCCCCAGTGCTCCCGCGCATACACTTTCCGTCTGGGCGCTGTTGGGACTGGCATGCTTTCTCCGATCCCGCTTCCAGATCCGCCGGGCATTTGTCCCGCTGACCTTCTCCGAAAAAATCCCGGACAGATACGCCGCTGCGATCATACCCAGAGCACTCAGTCTGGAGGGGATAAAATTCACGAAATCATCCAGCCGGGCTGCAGTCTTTCCGAAGTATTCATAGCGTTCATTCCGGTAACCCACCATGGAATCCATGGTATTGACTGCCTTATAGAGATACGCCGCTATGGGACCGCCCAGCGCTGCATAGAGAAGCGGTGCGATCACCCCGTCGGATGTATTCTCCGAAACCGTCTCCACAGCTGCCCGGAGGATCCCATCCTCCTCCAGCCGTTCCGTATCCCGTCCCACGATCATGGACAGATCCGCCCTGGCCTTCTCTTTACTCCCTTCCTCCAGATCCAGATAGACCTTCCGGCTCTCATCCCTGAGATTTCTAGCCGCCAGGATATAACAGGTCAGGATCACCTCCACGGAGATACCGCAGATCACATGAATCCCATACGCCATCGTCTGGATCAGACCGATCACCGCCAGGGTAACGGTTATCACCACGACGCAGAGAAGGGTTCCCCGAACCCTCTCACTCCTTGGATCCCGGGATTTCTCACTTCTTGGATTCCGGGATTTCCCGTTTCGCGGATCCGAAGATTTCTCACTCCGCGGCTTCCTCGGAGCCTCCCCCAGCAGGCTGCGCTCCAGTGTTCCGATCAGCCATCCCACCAGCCGGATCGGATGGAACAGCCAGTGGGGATCTCCCACCATCAGATCCAGCAGCACCGCCAGAACCAAAGCGATCATATGACAGATCAGTAATTCTTCCGTTGTTCCGCAAAAAAGTAAGAACATATCCCTCCAGATGATCCACGTGGATCCCATAATATTCCTTATCAGTCAGAGTGCTGAGAATCGCCATGATGGTTCCCATATGACAGACCAGCACCATGTCCTGTCCACCGCTCTCCTCGCAGATCTCATGGAAACAGCCCATGGTCCGTTCCACGAAGGAGCTCCGGCTCTCACCGCCGGGGAAGGTCAGCTCGCCGCCGCTGTCGATCCAGCGCTGGTACTCCGGATCCCCATCCAGTTCCTGATGATTCTTTCCGTCAAATGCACCGAAGTCGATCTCCTTCAATCCTTCCCTCCGGATCACCTGCCGGCCGGGGAACAGCAGCTCCGCCGTCTGAACTGTTCTCCGCATGGGACCGGAGTAGATAAGCGCATCCTCCCGGATCCCCAGGCGGCCGATGGCGGCGGCTGCCGCCTCCGCCTGCCGGATCCCATACTCCGAAAGCCCCACATCGCTTCTGCATCCGATGTACCGGCCTTCTTCATTTGCCTCAGTTTGTGCATGTCGGATCAATATACATTTTTTATACAAAGAATGATACAAGTGACAGTCCCTCGCTCATAACCACATAATAACCTGCCGTATCGCCGGTAGCCCCGCCGAAGTTCCTGTAAATGATCCAGCGGTAGTACAGCAGGAACAGGGCGTGAATTCCAGCCACCGCCAGTGTCCTTCCGGGATTCAGGATCCCCATGAGGATCAGCGTCACCGCCGTCCAGATCAGAAAGGAAACCAGAAGTCCCCGGCCGTTTCTCTCCGTTTCCTCATAAAGCATTCCCTCTTTCCTGGCCTTCCTCAGAACCACGGAGCTGATGCCGCAGACCGCCCGGGATAGCACGAACAGCAGTGAATAGAACAGCATTTCTCTTATCTCCGTCGTCCGGACCCACAGATACAGAAAGGACAGGTAGAATACCGTATGCCGTATCATGGCGATCATTGCAAAGGCTCCGATGTGGGAATCCTTCAGGATCTCCAGCTTCCGATCCCGGTCCGCCATGCTTCCCAGCGCATCCTCCGTATCCATAAAACCGTCATAATGCAGCCCTCCCACCAGAAGAAACGGTACCAGGAACAGGGTCCCCACCGTAAAAAGGCAGGGAAGATCAAAATACTCACAGAGACACCAGAGTCCCAGAGACGCAGCTCCCACGGGGATTCCCGCCAGAGGGAAGAACAGGAATCCCCTGCCCAGGTCTCCCTCCTTCCAGAGCTTCATCCGGACAGGTATTCTGGTATATATGGACAATGCTGTCGGAATTCCTCTAAGAACATTCATATACAATATCCGCCTCTTCCCTTAATCTCCCGTTGATCCGTTCCAGAATCCTGATATAGGCCGCAGTTTCCTCGTCATAGGATGCATCCTCCGGAAAATGATTTGACACCAGGATCAGATGCTCTACCCGGTCCGAAAGGGTCCTCACATCCTCCGTCACCAGCTTCACCACCCGGTCCGGATCCATCCCTCCCGAAGGGTCGTGCATTATATTTCCCGCCAGGTTTGATATACATTCCAGAAGTACGGTGGCATGCTCCGGATCTCTGATCTCCGGAAGGATACGCAGGATCTCACGTTCCTCCTCCAGGGTAATAAAGCCCTTTCCCTTCCGCATGCTTCGATGCCGTTTCACACGCTCCTTACCGGCGTCATCCAGGATCTGCATGGTGGCCAGATAATACTTCTGCCCCTGGTTCAGTTCCACGGCCTTCTCCTCCGCCAGCTTCGATTTTCCGCTATCCGGTTGTCCTATGACAAGTACGGTCATTCATCATTCCTCTTATACGCTTCCATCTGTGCATCCTGAAAGAAGGGCCCGTTCTCATATACGGAATAAGCCATATCGATCAACGGGAAAAGCAGGATGGCGCCGGTTCCCTCTCCCAGGGCAAGACCTGCACTGATCACCGGGGTCAGCCCCAGTGCGTCCAGCACCAGCTTTGTTCCCTTCTCCTTCCCGGTATGGGAAGCAAGCATATAATTCTCCGTGCCGGGAACCATAGCCGCCGCCACTGCCGCTGCCGCCGCAGAGATCAGTCCGTCAATGACCACCGGGCGATGATGGATCGCACCTCCGATGAAGATTCCTGCCATAGCCGCGATATCCAGGCCCCCCAGCTGCCGCAGTGCCTGAAACGCCCGTTCTCTGCTGTCGTCGATCCCGGACAGTTCCTGCTCCGCTCTGCGGATCGATCCTTCGATCACCCGGATCTTCCTTTCAAACCGTTCCTCCGTAAGTCCGGCACCCCTTCCGACGATGCGAGTCACCCCTTCGGAAAGCAGCAGGGAGATCAGTGCCGTACTGGTAGTGGTATTTCCGATTCCCATTTCTCCCGTGGCGATCAGTCCGTAGTCCTCCTGAAGTTCCCCTGCTATATCAATCCCCGTCCTGATAGCCCGAAGGCATTCCTCCTCCGTCATGGCCGGTTCCACGGCCATATTTCCGGTCCCCCGGGCGATCTTCCGGTCCTGAACCCCGTCAAATACAGCCTCGTCCTTCATTCCCACATCATATACCATTGAATCTGCCCCATAGGGCTTCAGCATAATGCCGGCTACGCTTCTTCTCTCTCCCATAAGCCGGGCCACCTTCGCCGTAACGCTGTGCTCGGTCTGGCTGACGCCTTCCGCCACCACGCCGTTATCCGCGCACAGGATCGCAAGCACCTTCTTCGAAAGGAAAGGCTTCTCGGTCCTTTGGATCGCCGCGATCCGGGCAATGATCCTTTCAAATTCCCCCAGCCCGTCAATAGGCTTGCACACCGTATCAAAGCGCTGTATCGCCTTCCGGTAAATATCCCGGTCCGGTTCGCAGATTTCCATATTCCACAATTCATTCTTCGTCATCTTTCATCCCCATGATCCTGTAAATTCTGTCAATATCCAGAGACTTCCTCAAAGCCTGCTCCAGCCTGTCATACTGCTGTTCCCTGTATTCGGAATAGTCGCAGATCCCGGAGAGATCGCAGGATTTTCCGCTCCTATTTGCGATGCTTCCGATCACCGTGGTCACGATCTCCCCGGTGTCAAAGAAGCCATGAATATACGTTCCGTAGATATTTCCTCTGCAGAAGCCGGTTCCCTCCGATGTAAACGGCAGCAGTTACGCATCCTGCAGCTCCGGGTTCTTCTCCTGCTGGTTCTTCTCCTGCGGTTCCTGCTCCTGCGTTTCCTGCTCCTGCCGGTTCTGCCCCAGCGGAATGGTCTCTCCCATGTGGATCTCGTAGCCGGACACGCGCTTTCCCTTTAATCCGGCCAGAACGCCGGCTGCGTCATCGACCCTTCCCTGATACCGATTTCGCCTCTTCTCCTTCGTCAGAACCGTACGGACCGACAGAAGTCCCAGTCCTTCCGCGGAGCCGCCGCCCTCCACATTCTCCGGATCCTCTATGGTGCATCCCAGCATCTGATAGCCGCCGCAGATTCCGAATACCGGGCAGCCCTCCCGGGCGGCTCTCCGGATCTCCCCGTCAAATCCGACCTCCTTCAGCCATGCCAGATCCGAAATGGTGCTCTTGCTTCCGGGAAGGATCACCAGATCCGCCCCTTCCAGCTCCGTCGGGTCCGAGATATAACGGACCGACAGATCCGGAACCTCATCAAATACATTAAAATCCGTGAAATTGGAAATGTGCGGCAGCCGGATCACCGCAATATCAAACCTGCTCTTTTCCTTCTTCTGAAACCGCCCGGTCAGGGAGTCTTCATCATCCAGAGACAGGTGGAGATACGGAACCACCCCCAGCACGGGCTTTCCCGTCATCTCCGTAAGTGCATCCGTTCCGTCGGCAAGCAGTCCCACATCCCCCCGGAACCGGTTGATGATCAGCCCCTGCACCCGGTTCCTTTCTTCCTGGGTCAGGAGCATCAATGTCCCGGTCAGCTGGGCAAATACCCCTCCGGGATTGATATCTCCCACCAGAAGGACCGGTGCATCGGTCATTTCCGCCAATCCCATATTTACGATATCATTTTCCTTCAGATTGATCTCCGCCGGAGACCCTGCTCCTTCGATCACGACGATATCCGAATCCTCGCACAGCTTATGGAAGGCCTTCATGATCTCGGGGATCAGCTCTGTTTTATAAGCATAATACTCCCGCGCCTTCATATTCCCGATGGGGGTTCCGTTCACAATGACCTGGGATCCCACGTCATCCGTCGGCTTCAGGAGCACGGGATTCATATCCACCATCGGCTCCAGACCGGCCGCCTCGGCCTGCGCCACCTGCGCCCGGCCCATTTCC
>CADBOW010000022.1 GCA_902796375.1 uncultured Lachnospiraceae bacterium
TCAATATGGGCGGCGCGGCCGTGGTGCGTGCATTTGGCTGGCCTATTTATCTGGATGCCATCGGTACGGCACTGACTGCGGGACTTTGCGGGTATCTGCCGGGAATCATCGTAGGTCTCGTCTCCAATCTGCTGAACGGGATCTTTGATTCGGAACTCTTTTATTACGCTATCGTAAATGTGGTTTTTGCGGTGGTCACTTATTTCTTTGTCCGGAATGGATGGATCCGGAAGATCTGGGGATTCTTCCTTCTTATTGTCGTACTTGCGGCTGTAGGATCTGCCCATGAACTTCTTTTGATCTGGGCAACAGACAGAGCAAGAACGAATGAGGTGGGGCTCGGAAGCGTTTTCATGGATTCCTTCGGGCCGGATATCCTGGATAAATTCATTACCATCGGGATACTTCTTCTGGCGATCCGGTTCATTCCGGAGAAGATCAAGAAGGTGATACGCATCGAAGGCTGGCAGCAGAAGGTTATGACCTCCGAAGAAAAAAAGGAGATCATGCATATTCATAACCGAAGGTTTTCTCTCCGGACGAAGATCCTGGCATTGCTCATTACGGTTTTTATCGCTATCGGTGTTTCCGCTATGGTGATCAGCGTCCTTCTGTACAGGAATTACTGTATCAATGAGCATATCCTGCTGGCCGACGGTACGGCGAAGCTGGTGGCAGCATCCCTTGACCCGGAAAAGATCGACGAGTTTCTTCAGAAGGGCGAATCTGCGCCGGGCTATCAGGAGACGGAAAAACTCCTTTACGATATCCGGAGCAGCTCGCAGGATGTGGAATTTGTGTATGTTTATCAGATCCGCGAGGATGGTTGTCATGTGGTGTTTGATCTGGATACGGAAGAATGGGAAGGAAATGAACCCGGAGCGGTGATCCCTATTGAGGAATCATTTCAGGAACTGATGCCGAAGCTGCTTAAGGGAGAAGCCATCGAGCCTATAATCACGGATGATTCCCTTGGCTGGCTGATCACGGTATATTGCCCGGTGGTGAATGCTTCGGGGCATACCGTATGCTACGCGGCGGCGGATGTCTCCATGGAACTGGTGGAGCAGCAGCAACGGAGTTTTATGATCAAGCTGCTTTCCCTGTTTTTGGGCTTCTTTATCCTTGCCCTGGCCGATGGTCTGTGGATCTCCGAATATAACATCATCCTGCCGGTGAATGCCATGGCAAATTCTGCCAGGGACTTTGCCTACCACGATGAGGACTCGCTGGAGGAAAATGTGGAGAGTGTCCGGGATCTGGATATCCACACCGGTGACGAGATCGAAAACCTGTATCAGGCCTTTACCAAGACTACGGAAGACAATGCGGAATATGTGACACAGCTTAGAACCAAGACAGAAACCATAAGCCAGATGCAGAACGCCCTGATCATGGTTCTTGCAGATATGGTGGAGAGCCGGGATGAAAATACGGGAGACCATGTCCGGAAGACAGCGGCCTATACCCGGATCATTATGGAAAAAATGAAGGAATTGGGCTACTACACGGATCAATTGACCGATCAGTTCATTTATAATGTGGAGCATTCCGCCCCGTTGCACGATATCGGTAAGATCTCCGTATCGGATACGATCCTGAACAAGCCCGGAAAACTGACGGATGAAGAGTTTGAGATCATGAAGTCACACACCACGGCAGGAGCCGAGATCCTGGATCAGGTGATCAACACCGTGCCGGATTCCGGATACATGAAGGAAGCGAAGAACCTGGCGGAGTATCATCATGAGAAATGGAACGGCAAAGGGTATCCCCACGGACTTTCGGGGGAGGATATTCCCCTTTCCGCCCGGATCATGGCGGTGGCGGATGTATTCGATGCTCTGGTTTCCGAGCGCTGCTATAAAAAGGCCTTCCCCTTTGAGAAGGCCATGGATATCATAAAGCAGGATGCGGGAACGCACTTTGATCCGAAGGTGGCGGAAGCATTTTTAGCCTCTGCAGATCAGGTGCGCCAGGTGGCGGACCATTTCAGCCAGTATAAGGCAGAGAGAAAA
>CADBOW010000023.1 GCA_902796375.1 uncultured Lachnospiraceae bacterium
TGTTAATTTTACCATAGATTAAAGACCCTTTCTATGATGAATAATAAAGATTCATTTCAGATTCATTTCAGCAGCATCAGAAAAAAAACGATTCATTACTTTGAATCAGGTTTTTTTACTACGATATTCATATTCTGTTCTTGCCTGCCTCTCAGCTATCGCCTCGAAATAATAACGAGCAATATAGCAACCTGATCAAGATCAGTTGCTACATCGCTCGCTTCCTGCATATTAGCCATGAACTGTCTCATTCCCGTCCCCATGGCCGTTATTTTACTGTCAGTTTTCCTCCTTCCGCATCAATGGTTATGGTATCTCCCATCCGAAGGGTTCCCTGAAGGATGGCACGTGCCACCAGTGTCTCCACATTTTTCTGGAGATACCGCTTCAGCGGACGGGCGCCGTAGACGGGATCATAACCCATACGAGCAACCTCTTCCTTCGCCGCATCCGTAAGCTCCACCTTCAGCTCCTTATCCGCCAGACGCTTGTTCAGTTCAGCCAGCAGCAATCCCACGATGGATCCGATCTGAGCCTCCGTCAGAGGCTTGAACAGAATTGTCTCATCCAGACGGTTCAGGAACTCGGGCCGGAAATACGCCCTCAGTTCTCCCATCACCTTCGCTTCGGTATCCGGAAGGAACTCACCATCTTCTCCGATCCCATCCAGAAGATACTGGGATCCGATATTGGAGGTCATGATAAGGATCGTATTCTTGAAGTCCACGGTATTTCCCTTGGAATCCGTGATCCGGCCGTCATCCAGGATCTGAAGCATTACATTGAACACATCCGGATGTGCCTTCTCAACCTCATCAAAGAGCACCACCGCATAGGGTTTTCTCCTGACCGCCTCGGTCAGCTGTCCGCCCTCGTCATATCCCACATATCCCGGAGGCGCTCCGATCAGCCGGGCTACGCTATGCTTCTCCATATATTCACTCATATCGATCCGGACCACGCTGTTCTCATCATCGAAGAGTGCTTCGGCCAGCGCCTTGGCCAGTTCCGTTTTACCTACGCCGGTAGGGCCCAGGAACAGGAAGGAACCGATGGGCTTCGACGGATCCTTGATCCCGGCTCTGGACCGGAGGATTGCGTCACTTACCAGATGAACGGCATCATCCTGTCCTATCACACGTTTATGCAGCTCCTCCGGAAGATGCAGCGTCTTGGAACGCTCACTCTCCGAAAGCTTTGCCACCGGAATCCCGGTCCATTTGGAAATGATCTTCTCGATCTCATCCTCCGTTACGGTCTCATGCAGCATCTGCCGTCCTTCTTTGGCCAGCTTGCCCTCCAGGGCATCCAGTTCCTTTTCCAGATTCGGCAGCTTGCCGTACTGCAGCTCTGCCGCCTTATCCAGATTGTATTCCCTTTGTGCGATCTGGATCGCATCCTTGGTCTGTTCGATCTCCTCCCGTATCTGGGATACCCGGTCCACTTCCTTCTTCTCCGTTTCCCATGTAGCCTTCATGGATGCCGCCTGCTCCCGAAGCTCCGCCAGTTCCTCGGAAAGAACCGCCAGCCGCTCCTTCGACAGATTGTCATCCTCATTCTTCAATGCTGCCTCCTCGATCTCCAGCTGCATGATCCTTCGGAAGATCTCATCCAGTTCGGCAGGCATGGAATTCAGCTCGGTCTTGATCATGGCACAGGCTTCATCCACCAGATCGATGGCCTTGTCCGGAAGGAATCTGTCGGAAATGTACCTGTTCGACAGAGTCGCAGCCGATACCAGCGCACCATCCGCGATCTTCACACCATGATATACCTCATATCGGTTCTTGATGCCCCGCAGGATGGAAATGGTGTCCTCCACGGTGGGCTCATTTACCATAACCGGCTGGAAACCACGTTCCAGGGCCTTATCCTTCTCGATATACTTTCTGTACTCATCCACGGTGGTTGCGCCGATACAATGCAGTTCACCCCGGGCCAGCAAGGGCTTCAACATATTCCCCGCATCCAGAGAGCCTTCCGTCTTGCCTGCACCCACGATGGTATGAAGCTCATCGATGAAGAGAATGATCCTGCCATCCGACTTCTTCACCGATTCCAGAACCGCCTTCAGACGTTCCTCAAATTCACCTCTGTATTTTGCACCTGCGATCAGGGAACCCATATCCAGAGAAAATATCTCCTTATCCTTCAGGGAATCCGGGACATCTCCCTTTACGATCCGCTGCGCCAGCCCCTCAATGGCTGCCGTTTTACCGACTCCGGGATCACCGATCAGAACCGGATTGTTCTTGGTCTTCCGGGACAGGATCCGTATGATATTCCGGATCTCCGTATCACGGCCGATGACCGGATCCAGCTTCTGATCCCGGGCCCGCTGCACCAGACTGGTCCCGTACTTTTCCAGTGCGTCATAGCTGTCCTCCGGATTGTCCGACTCCACGGTCCGACCGTCCCGAAGTGCCTGTACCACATTCAGGAATTCCGATTCCTTAATCCCGTATTTCTTCAGAAGGTTCTTCACATCCGAGCTACCGTGCCGGATCAGTCCCAGGAAGAGATGCTCTACGGAAATGTACTGATCTCCCATCTTCTTTGCCTGATCCTCTGCATTGCTCAGAGCCTTCCGAAGATCCCCGTTGACAAACTGATCCTGAGAGGATCCTTCTACCCGGGGAAGCCTTGTGATCAGCGCCTTTGCTTCCTGCCTCAGGGCATCCACAGGAACCTCCTGCTTTGTAAGAATTTTCACGATCAGGCTTTCCTCGATGGTAAGCAGTGCATACAGCAGATGCTCCGACTGTAATGCCTGCTGTCCGTACTGATCCGCCAGCTTCTGGGTTTCCTCAACTGCTTCCAGTGATTTCTTCGTAAAATTCTCCAATCTCATAACATCACTCCCTTTCTTCCGATGACACTGCCCCTTCCTAGATCTCGAGGCATCTTGTTAGCACTCCCTCTTGGTGAGTGCTAATCTATTTGATTCTGTTATAACACCTTCATTTGGAAATGTCAACCCCCGGAATTCCTGTAACCTCTGTCCCCCGAGATTCCTGCAGTCTCTGTCTGGATCGCTGACGGAATAGCTGCCACAAAAAAAAGCACCGAGGGACACGGAAATAGGTGTTGACGTCACAAAATAGCCACGATGAATAATCGGAGCTGTTCCCACTCTGAAAAAACGTAAACAAATGAGGATGGAACCTGCATCTTGCAGTGATTCCACCCTCATTTTTCATGGCCGTTATTTATTTTCAGCCTCTTTCTTCTTTACTCTTGGCTATTCACCATCTACATGCTCCAGCCGCACATTCTTGATATGGATGGTAGCAGTACTCTTCTGGTTTCCCATATTAAACTCAACACGGCCAGAGTCGTCATCATCCTTGATCATGTTGAATTCATACTCATACTTCTGCCAATCCGTAGTCAGATCCACCGGCGTATCCTGTAAATATCGAATCCAGTCAACATTCGGTGCAGTGACAGCCACTTTCATCCTCCGGTCCTCATCCGCCTTTGCTTCGAAGGATACCTTATACCGCTTGCCCTTGATCATCGGCATACCTGTCTGAACCAGCTGGACCGAATACTCCTCGGTACCGAAATTCTCGGTTGTGATGGTGATCTCGCCGTCCCTGATCTCGGCCGATCCCTTGCCGTCATTCAGCTGCAGGAATTTCCATCCGTCGTCATCCGTCAGGGTCTCTGCCTCGCTGAAATCTCCATTCGTTATGAAGTTTCCGGTTTCATCCGCATCCTTCATATGGATCTCTTTTACAGGTCTCTGAACATTTTCATCATAGCTGTCCTTCTGGAACATCCGGACATAGTCCACATGCATGGAGCCACGGTCATCAAAGGGCGTACTGTCATCCGGTTTTCCGGGCCAGTCACCGCCGACTGCCACATTCAGGATCACATGGAAGGGCTGATTGAAGGGTGCCGGATATGCCTTTTCTTCCTCACCGCTCACTGCGGAAAACCAGTCACTGGTCTCAAAATACTGATTTCCGTCCACATACCAGCGGATCACACCCGGCTCCCACTCTACCGCAAAGGTATGATACTCGTCAGCAAAGTTTCCGGAATCCAGGATATAGGACCCCTGATTCTGCTTATGAGGCTCCCCATAATGAAGGGTACCGTAGTTCATGGTCGTGCTGTTTCCCAGAACCTCCATAATATCGATCTCACCGCATTTCGGCCACTGTCCGTAGAAATCCTCATCCTGAGGCATCATCCAGAATGCCGGAAGGAATCCCTTTCCTGTCGGCACCTTCAGACGTGCCTCGATCCAGCCGTATTTGATGTCATGCTTGTTCTGGGTGTTGACACGGCCGGAGGTATAACGCGGTACTCCATACTCATCCAGTTCCTTGGTGGGCTGGATCACCAGCTCTCCATCCTTTACGAAGGCATACTTATCACTGGGCACGTACTCCTGCAGCTCATTATTCACCCAGCCAACCTCATGCTCTTCATAGTTCCAGTCAGCTTCGTTCAGCTTCGTTCCCTCGAACTCATCATGCCATACCAGATGATATCCCTCGGGGATCTTCATGTCCGCCGGAACTTCCGCTTCCTTTCCTGCTTCAGTCGCAGCTTCCGACTTGGCCTCGGTCTTCGCTTCGGTTGCAGCTTCTGACTTAGCTTCGGTCTTCGCCTCGGTTCCTGCTTCTGACTTTGCCTCGGTCTTCGCCTCGGTTCCTGCTTCACTCTGTGCTACGGTCTGTGGCTGTGTATCAGCTTCTGTTGCAGCTTCGTCCTTCTTCCCGCATCCGCTCAGGATCAGGCCCATGGCAGATATGCAGAGAAGTGTTCTTGTAACTCTCTTTTTCATCATCGTCCTCCTTCTAAGTATGATTCCCTCTATATAAAACATCATAGCAACTGGTTGTTTCCTTCGATATCGTTTTAATGCTATCTTTATCTCTATTCTGACTTTGTATGTAAACCCGCTTCTGTCCTCTATCATACCTTTTTTTTCGGCATACCGCCATTCCTTTACATCTCTTATGAAAAGATGTTATAGTAGCGTTACGTATCCGGATTCACGGGACAGAAAGGGAGTTATCATGCAGATCGATATCGTATGTGTAGGGAAGATCAAAGAGAAGTTCTTCCGGGATGCGCTGGAAGAATATAAGAAGCGTCTCAGCCGGTACTGTCGTTTAACAGAGATCGAGGTGGCCGATGAGAAAACCCCGGACAGTGCCGGCGAAGCGGAGGTCCTTCAGATCAAGGAGAAGGAAGGGCTCCGTATTCTCGCAAAGCTGTCGGATCATGCCACGGTGATCGCACTGGCCATTCAGGGAAAGAGTTATACCAGCGAAGGCTTCTCAGAGGAGCTGGAGCGGCTGGCCATCGGCGGCGTCAGCCACATTCAGTTTGTGATCGGCGGATCTCTGGGACTTTCGGATCAGGTACTGTCCCGGGCCCACCGGAAGATCAGCTTCTCCGCCATGACATTTCCCCATCAGCTGATGCGGGTGATCCTGGCAGAACAGATCTACCGGGCTTACCGGATCCAGCGGAATGAACCCTATCACAAATGATCCGCAGACCTTTCATCACTTCTTTCGGAATACGGCAGTCACCCGAAACAGGTCCTTCCCGGTTTCCGCGTAAATGTCTCCATCCATAGCCCTCATCAGCTGACGACAGATGTATAATCCAAGTCCGCTGCCCTTCACCTTCTCGGCATTGCTTCCGCGATAGAAGGAATCAAATATATTCTGCAGTTCATTCTCCGGAAGACTGCAGCCGGAATTCTCCACCGTCACCAGTCTGCAATCCTCTTCATCACTGAAGCTGATGGAAATCCTCTTTCCATCACCGTACTTCAGTGCATTTTCCATGATATTCTGAAGGACCTCCAGAGCCCGCTCCGGGTCTCCCTTCAGTAAACAATCCGTATATTCTCCCAGAGAAAACTCCGTGTGGATCTGCTTCGTCTTCTCCCCATAGAGATCCTTCACCTTCTGGATCATCTGAGAGAGATACCATTCACCGTCCTCCACCTTCAGCATCAGGAAATCCTCCCGGGTGGCATCACGGATATCCTCCACGTATTTCTCCAGCTCCGTCAGATTCCGATCGATCCCACGGTGTGCCTCCGCCCGTTTCTCCTCATCCTCGTAGATCCCGTTTGCCAGAGCCTTATTATACAGCTTGATGGCAGACAGCGGCGTCTTGATGTCGTGGGACATGGTAAGCACCAGCGTCTTCTTCTCCTGCTCCATGGCCAGCTGCCTCTCCTTCTCATCCTCCAGCTTCTCCCGAAGCATATCCATACCCCAGAGATACCGGCCGAAGTACCGGTTCTTCTCCTCCTTCAGCGGGATCGAGAGATTCCCTTTGGATAGCTCGATGGGAAGCTCGGAAAGGTTCCGGAAGGGTTTCAGGATCTTATGATAAATGTACAGCCAGGTACCGACGGTCAGAAGCAGCACCCCGCCCCAGATCAGATTGATCACCATCAGCCCGTTCCGGTTGTCGGGCTCCACACGGTAATTGATCCGGTACAGCGTACCGTCCGAACCTGCAGCCACGGTAAAATCCTCATTTTTCATTTCGGAGGAGACAAATGGCTCCACGCTTTTCACATATCGGTAACCGGAAAGCTCCGGTGTCTCTCCGGCCCGGAGCTGAGAACTGACGCGTGCGATCTCCACACGGTATTCCCGTCCCTCCTCCGAA
>CADBOW010000024.1 GCA_902796375.1 uncultured Lachnospiraceae bacterium
CAGTAATGTGGATGCGCATACAGAGCTGGTGATCCAGAACGCCATGGCCGTGCTGTTAAAGGGGCGTACAAGTTTCGTGATCGCACATCGGCTTTCAACCATTCGGGACGCAAATGTGATCCTTTATATGGAAAACGGTGACATCAAGGAAGTGGGTGACCACGATACCCTGATGAAGCTGAACGGAAAATATGCGGTGCTGTACAACAGTCAGTTCGGTTAATGACGAAAATCAGGTCCCGGAATCCCGGGGCCTGTATTTTTTTTTGCGCTTTTTTCTGAAAGGTTCTGAAAAGTTGGATTTCTGTTGCATGATCCGCATCTGGCAACCATGTCTCAGGTGATGGCACTTGCTTATCCGAAATAGTGCAGCATCCCCCTTCTGAGGTTATGAAAGGAACTCTGTTTCGTTTCGGTTTACATTTACATGATACAATTACGCTTTAGATTATTTAAGTGGGAGGGAAGGATGATGCGTAAAGTACAGATCATCACGGATTCCTGCTCCGATCTGACACCGGAGCTTCTGGAAAAGTATCATATTGACTATGTGAAAATGAATACCGTCTTTGAGGGGGAGACCAGACCGGCAGATCTGGCCTGGACTGAGGAAGAGGTTCATCAGTTTTACCAGACCATGCGGGAAGGGAAGCGTTTCACCACGACTCAGGTTCCGGTTGTCGAGTACGATACGGTATTCCGGAAGTATCTGGAGGAGGGAAAGGACATCGTATATGTTGCCTGTTCAGTCAAGCAGTCCGGGTCGGTCAATACGGCCATTACGCTTTCTAAAAAGCTGATGCAGGAATACCCGGATGCGAAGATCCACTGCATCAACTCCCTGCGTTCCTGTATTTCCGAAGGCATGCTGGCGATCAAGGCCGCGCTGTTTGCGGATCAGGGTAAGAATGCGGATGAGGTGGCGGAGTACATCACGGCTAAGTGCAACACCGTTCATGAATTTGCCACGGTTCACTCCCTGGAGTATATGAAGAGAGCCGGCAGGATCAAGGCTTCCACCGCATTTTTTGGAAATCTTTTCGGCGTAAAGCCCATTATTGTATCGGATGCGGACGGAGAACAGGCTGCCTTCAAGAAGGTGAAGGGACGCCAGAATTCTCTGCATGAGATCGTGATGCTGCTGAAGGAGCATATACAGGAGCCGGAGAATCAGGTGGTCTTCCTCTCCCATGCTGACTGCAGCAAGGAGGAAGTGGATACGCTGAAGGAAATGGTCCGGAAGGAAATTCCCTGTAAGGACATCCATGTAAGCTATATCGGGCCGATCATTGGCGCCACGGTAGGACCGGATACCATTGCCGTATTCGGGTTCGGAGATGAGGTGACATTCAGAGCGGCAGATAATTCCTAATGCGGAGGCTGTTATAAGGTGAAAGAGGCGCGAGGTTGATGATGAAACTGGCATATGAGATGCAATACACGCATCCGACAGATGAGAAGACATCCGTCCGAATGATTCCGTATTCTTCTGCGTTTCAGGATTCTTACAGGGAAATGTATAACGAATGCTATCATGAGATGAGAGAGGCTTTGGATATTCAGCCCTACGACTTTATACAGGATGATTCTTTTTTTGCATCCGGTATGGATGGAGTCTTTCTTCTGGCAGAGGATGAGAATCTGATCGGAAGTGTGGCATTGAAAGAGGATGAGATCGATGACCTGATCGTTAGGAAAGCGTATCAGGGACAGGGCTACGGCCGACAGATCCTGCTTTGGGCATTGGAGCATATTCAGACGGACCGGCTCCTTCTGCATGTTGCGGGATGGAACAGAAAGGCGATCGGTCTGTACCGAAAAACGGGATTTGAGATCACAAATGCGACTGCAATCGGAGGAAACAACATGATACGGGAGGCCGGAAAAGAGGATCTCGAGCAGCTTCTGGAGTTATATCTGTTCTTACATGAGGATCATATTCCGGAACAGAGTGAACATCTGAAAAAAACATGGGATCAGATCATCGGAGATCCGAATCATCATCTGATCGTGAATGAGATTGATGGCAGGATCATATCCTCCTGTGTCTGTGTGATCATTCCGAACCTGACGAGAAATGTCCGGCCGTACGCCTTTGTGGAAAATGTGGTGACGCATGGGGACTTCAGAGGCCGGGGGTATGCCGGAGAGTGCCTGGATTATGCAAGAGAGCTGGCTGAGCAGGAGAATTGCTATAAAATGATGCTGCTTACCGGATCAAAGAAACCGGAGACCCTTCATTTCTATGAGAAGGCAGGATATAACAGCAGTGACAAGACGGCCTTCATACAGTGGCTGGGAATGGAGTAACAGTGGGAG
>CADBOW010000025.1 GCA_902796375.1 uncultured Lachnospiraceae bacterium
CAAGGCCGGCGATGACATCTCTCTTTCCGCCGGAATGACGGATCAGGGAGAGCCTTACCTGCAGGTTCAGGACAGCGGCATCGGCATGGCTCAATCCGATGTTACTCATATGTTCGAGCGTTTCTATCGTTCGGACGAAACCCGGGAGATCAAGGGAACCGGTCTCGGCCTGGCCATAGCAAAATGGATTGTGGACCGGCACAGAGGACATTTTGAAATCCTTTCCCGTACAGAGCTGGGCACCCGGATCCGGCTGGTACTTCCCCGTGATATCATAACGGAAGCCAAACCCTTCGATTCAGATGACGAGGAAATAGAGGCGGAACCGACAGCAGAGACTGCAGAGCAGATGACAGAGGATACTGAGAAAGCCACTGCGGATCCTGTGGCCGAGAATGCTGAGATAGATGCTACCAATTCCGTGACGGAGAATACTGAGATGAATGCTGCAGATCCCGCGACGGAGGATGCTTGGAGAGCCGATGCAGAACCTGTAAGGGAGGATGCTGAGAGCGCTGAGGAAACCGCTGAGGATCCTGCAGCTGAACATGCTGAGAGCGCTGAGAAAACCGCCTCCATGTGAGATAAAAAACATATCCGGAGATCACTCCGATCATGAAGAAAGCTTCCTGCCGACATCTGCCGACAGGAAGCTTTCTTCATGATGATCCGGGTTCTCTCTCCCGGGGACTGTTATCCTTTATCCGATGAAGCACCACGGAGATCTTCCGGGACAGAGCTTACAGAATATCGATCAGCTCCTTCTTCGCCTCATCCGTCTCCTTATTCACATTCAGGGCAAGGACCCCATTTTCGAAGGTTGCCTTCACCCCTTCCTTCTGAACACGATTTCCCACGTAGAAGTTCCTCTGCAGTCTGCCTACCCGGCGCTCTCTACGGATGTACTTTCCTTCATCATCTTTCTTCTCCTGTTCCTTGGAATGCTCTGCGGAAACCTTCAGATATCCATCCTCCAGTTCAACCTTTACCTCTTCCTTCCTGAATCCCGGAAGCTCAAGCTCCAGCTCGTAATGATCATCATATTCCTTCACATCTGCTGTCATTCTTCCGATGGTCTCCGGAACCGCCTTCTCCTTCTCGAGATTGCAGGGATAGTTCATCAATTCATTCATCAGGTCATCTACTACGGTTCCTCTGAAAATATTCGGATAATACATAAGTCACCTCTCCTTTCTGTCCGAAGCCCCTTCGGACTGCCTGCCGTCCACTATATTCTGTGGACTTATTCTTCTGTTTGACTATGTTATACCACTTTTGTTAGCACTCGTCAATAGTGAGTGCTAACAAAATATGTGAACATTTTGTGTTCTTAAAACCGGAAATTGACGTTCCTTTGAAAAGGTTGTACTCTATCTATAGTTGAAGTAACCGGATGTGCTGTTCTCACCGGCACAGAATGAAATGGAGGAATTCACATGAAGAAAAGAGTTATAATTCTTGGAATGATCCTGGTTCTTGGGACTGCCACCCTTCTGACCGGCTGCGGCGAAGAGAAAACCGTCGTGGAACAACAGGCGGATCTGGCGAAGAATCTGACAAAGAAAGCCAACGATGCCATGGACAAGGTAAACAATGCAACTCCTGACATAAACCTGGACGGTATCAAAGGAGAATGATCTCTCCCAGTAAAATGACACGATTTCCGAAGCAGCCCGCTTCCGGAAATCGTGTCATTTTCCATTTCTCTTAAATATGAAAGATCCGTTCTGTATTCTCTGCTGCCCACCGGATCAGCTCTTCCCTGGAGATCTTCATATATCCGGCCAGCGTCTCGGCCACATATACGATGTTCTCCGGCACATTTGTATGTCCAAGTCCCTTCACGTTCCGGGGGGTCAGATACGGAGCATCCGTCTCCAGAAGGATCCGGTCCTTGGGGATCACTCCGACTGCATCCCGAAGCGCATCCGCTCTCCGGTCATCGCAGATCCAACCGGTCACTCCAATGGAGAAGCCCATTTCCAGGTACTTCTCTGCTGTCCTTCGGTCTCCGGTATAGCAATGCACCACCGACCGTTCCGCCACCTTCGGCGCCGCCGAAAACAGTGCCGCGAAGTCCTCCGATGCATCTCTTTCGTGCAGGAACATGGGAGCCTCCAGTTCCTCCGCCAGGGCCACAAACCGCTCCAGGGTGCGAAGCTGGTTGCGCTTCTCGCTGAACATACGATTATAATCCAGGCCGCATTCTCCCACCGCCACCACTCTGGGATTCTCCGTATAGATCTGCCGGACCTCTTCCAGGATCCCGTCCTGAAAATCATCCGCATTGTGAGGATGCAGGCCGGCGGTCCCGTACACCTTCGTCTCCGGATGCTCCATCAGATAGGAATGGATCTTCCGATTCTCCTTCGGATCCGATCCCGTCAGAATACAGATCACGCCCTGCTCCGCCGCCCGGTGAAGGATGGTATCCGGATGTTTGAACTGCGGACAGAAAAGATTCAGCCCGATATCGTAATATTTCACATCCATTTACAGAAACTCGCCTTCTACCTGCAGCCACTCCACGGTAAGCTCTGCCGGATTCAGCTTTCCGTCCTTAATCTCGGCAAACATTTCCGCAAGCTCTTCATCGGTCATGGTACGGATATGATCTCCACGGGTGATGATCACCGGACGGTCGTTCTTCGCATCATCTGCCAGTCCCTCCAGTTCATTTTCCGTCACATTATATAACTCCATCAGCACGTAGCGCATTTCCATAAGACGTCCGTACATATTCTCAAGCGTAACGAAGGCCCGGGGATCTGCGAGACTTTCCAGATAATTATGATACATCACGCGATACCGGATCTTATACAGGTTCAATGCCTGCTCAAATGATAATCCCTCTGCCATAATACAATCCTCCTCTTATTCCTCTTGCCCCGGACCGCCCGGTCCATGGGACTACCCGTATATTCTACCACAGGAGTCGTGATTCTTTCAAGCATTCTGCATGCATGCCGGAATATCCGGAATATCCTCCGGGAATTTTCTCTCCCGGCTTGTATCTGAATCCTAAAAGTGCTATGATGGGTGGCATGCGAAAAGAATCCCGCAGGGATTCGGAAAAGGAGCATATCATGGATACACTGGACATATTGAGACAATTGGCGATCATTATCGTCGCTGCCAAGTTCTTCGGACTTCTGGCCAGAAAATGCAAGGCCCCGCAGGTGGCCGGCGAGATCATCGCCGGACTGCTGATCGGTCCAAGTCTTTTCAACCTGGTGGAGTCCTCGGACTTTCTTGCCGGAATGGCCGAAATCGGCGTCATCATCCTGATGTTTACAGCCGGTCTGGAGACAAATATATCAGACCTGAAGAAAACCGGAGTGAAGGCATCCATCATAGCCTGCACCGGGGTATTCATCCCCCTGATCTGCGGAACCCTCCTCTATATGGCCTTCTACGGTTTTTCCGCCATCGGTTCGGAGGGCTTCTATCGTGCCATCTTCATCGGAACGATCCTGACGGCAACCTCCGTAAGCATTACGGTGCAGACCCTTCGGGAAATGGGTAAGCTCCAGGGTGAACTGGGCCAGACCATCATGAGTGCAGCCATCATCGACGATGTGATCGGAATCATAGTCCTTACCGTGGTCATCGGATTTAAGAAGCCGGACTCGGATGTGACCGGCGTTCTGCTTCGGACTACGGCCTTCTTCGTTCTGGCCGTCATCCTGGGCATCATCATTTACAAGCTGTTCAAATGGTATGACAACCAGCATCCCCACACACGGCGGATCCCCATCCTGGGAATCGCACTGGCCTTTGCCCTTTCCTATGTGGCCGACAAATTCTTCGGAGTCGCAGACATCACCGGTGCCTATGTGGCCGGTGTCATCCTCTGCTCTCTCCGTGACTCGGACTACATTACCCAGAAAATGGATACCAACTCATATATCATTTTCGGACCGGTCTTCTTCTGCAGTATCGGTCTGCAGACGAATGTCCGTACGCTGGATACCACGATCCTCTGGTTCTCTCTGGCATTCGTGGCAGTAGGCCTGCTTTCAAAGGTCGTAGGCTGCGGGTTCGCTTCAAGGCTTCTGGGATACCGGGGGCGTGACGCGCTGAAGATCGGCTGCGGAATGATGACCCGGGGCGAGGTAGCGCTGATCGTAGCTCAGCGCGGATTGAAGGTCGGCATGCTGGAGCCTGCCTATTTCACATCGGTGATCCTGCTGATCATCGTCAGCTCCATCCTGACTCCGCTGCTTCTGAAGGCCCTCTATGCGAAGGACCCGCCGGAGGATGCCGCTCCGCAGGATGCAACTCCATAGGATGCCCGGTCTCAGGATACAACTCCGTAGGATACCAGGCCTCAGGATAATGGTCTGCAGGAGAAGCCGGCCTCAGGATAATGGTCTGCAGAATATCGGTCCGCATAAGGAAAGAGGGGAGTTTCAGGCTCCCCTCTTTCTTCACGCCTCCGCTGCGCTAAGCACAATGGATACGATATTCATCCTGTAAACATATTTATAACTGACTGATCTTGCGATCTTTTGAACTGCGATGACTCCGATCTTGGGAACGTCATCGGATTTCTCCCTAAGATCCAGGGGATTGTAAGGCTCTCCAAGGCTGCGGATCAGAATCTCGATGGATTCCCTGTCATCAAACAGCTTGATATCCAACAGGCTGCCACCGTTCTTTGCCTCACCGGATCTCAGCTTCAGGTGAGTCACCATCTCCACCGCCAGTTCCTCTGTACATAGGGATGCCATATAGGAAATCCGGTGGGGTATTCTTCCCCTCTCCAGGAATTCTCCCACCTTCTCCGAAACACCTGTGACGGTTTCTTCCGTGCTGTGTATCTCAAAATCAAATTCCGGGGATCGATTCACCAGCTGTGGCTTTAACCGAAGGATGCGGTCCGAGACCGTTTTATTCTTCCTGCCCAGGATCATCATCAACGGGATCAGAAGCAGGCAGCCCATCAGCGGAGTTGCACTGATGGCAATCCATATGCCGTCTCTCCCCATGACCGGGATGAGAACCGCCAGCAGCACCGGATACAATATCGAATCCGGGATCAATGCCATAAGCAGCGCCGAACGGAAGTGCTCCGTGGCCTCATAGAATTTTGTCAGCAGGTACAGGACCAGATAACAGGGAAGAAATATCATCACATAGAATGCACAGGTCCAGATATCATCGGTGATCTCCATTCCATACAGCCCGGACAGCAGTGGAAGTACCGGAATACACACCGCCGAATACAGAATTGTTGCCATGAGGCCTGTTTTTATGGCTTCCCCCATGGTCCGTTTCAGATTGTTCTTATCTCTCTCCGCATAGAAGATCCTGAAAAGAGGGGATGCCGCATATCCCATGCCCATGGGTGCACATCGCAGGAACTTCCTGATATTGTTTACAACTACAACAACCGCCAGGATCAGCGGTTCCTCCGGGAAACCCATAAGGATCACGTTATTTGCCACTGCCAGAATCGCGCAGTCGATCACCGAATCCAAAGATGTGGGAAAACCGTTTCGGATCGTCTGTCGGATCTGCCTTCCTGTCAGCATCATAGGCTTTAGCTTCACATGCGTCTTTCTTTTTCGGAGAGACACCATTCCCAGGATCAGTTCCACCAGTGCAGCGATGGAACTTCCTATTCCAAGGCCAAGCATTTTCAGATCCTCCGGAAGCAGGGATACAAGAACGATCGAAGCAATCAGATTTACGAAGATATTGACAGCTCCCAGCATCACGCGCCTCGCACGGTACCCCATGACTCCGATGCATTCTCTGATACCGCCGCTGACAGCGTTGAGGAACACGATGGGTGCACAGCAGCGGATATACAGAACACTGTACTCCAGGATCTGTTCCGTGGTATTTGCACCGCCGAAGACCATAGCCAAGGGCCGTGCAAGTATCAGAAGCAGAACCGTAAATGCAAGACCCACACTTCCGGAAAACGTGATTCCGCCCGCATAGGCTCTTTGGAACTCTCTCTTCTTTCCACGTTCCTTTGCCCATGCAACACGCATGCTGGTAGCATTATTGATCCCATTGATCAGCGCAAGAAAAAGCCCATAAACCGGCAGTCCGATCGCTACTGCTGCGATGGCCTCCTCGCCTATGAGATTTCCTGCAACGATACTGTCGATCATGAAAATGAAGGTCAATGTCAGTGCATACAGAAAGGATCTCGGCAGCATATGGAGCAGATTTCTACGGATCAGTCTTCCTCCATTCAGCGTCTCAGTCATGTACTTCCTCCCTGTCAGAGTTTCCGGATCAGGCCTCCGATGGCAGTTGCTACAGCCAGCAGAGTCAGTACAGCGGTGGTTGCAAGCCCCCGAATGTATGGAACATTGTAGTCCATTTCCGCATAGCTGGCATTGATCCTGTAGTCCAGAAGCGGGAACAGCAGTCGTCTCTGCCAGTCAAGGGGTGACATTTTCACCCGTGCTTTCTTGTCGATCACCATGGTGGAGCGGTTCAGGCGCTCATACTGCGGCCAATTCAGACTTCCCACGGATGGATTTCCGGTTCTGGCGAAATTTGCCCACATATCCTGCACCAGCGCGGATATCTCCGGATCCGCCGGTTTTCCGGTATAGATGGTCTCATTCAGATTGCCGAAGACATAGGCCAGTTCCACCGCATGACACGCTCCGCGGAAACGGATCGTCGAAGGTTCTCTCCAGTAATACATGTAGGTCTTCCCTCCATGCGCCTTATGGCCCTCTGCCTGGCGGATCGCCGGAAGGCGGAACATAAGCTCATTGTAAAACTCCGCCATCCGCCAGATCTGGTGACCCCTTTTTCTTTCCATAAAGGTGCGGGCTCTCTTCAATCCTGGTTCCTTCATGAGCTTCAGATCATTTTCAAATTTTACCGGGATCCCGCATCGGAAGGCTGCGATACCTCCCAGTTCACCGACCCAGTAGTTTATCTCATTTGCATTGGTTCCGATCATCATGTCAACATCGGTGGTTTTCCCCTGATCATAAGGCTGATACGGGTCCTCAGGGATCAGAACACCATCCCTCTGGGGGAAGTTGTTGTACATGTTAACCTTTTCGTTAATCTTCTTCAGTTCCTCCTCAGACAGCTTCATCAGCTCATCCATGGTGGATACCCTGGCAGCCTTCAGAACACGCCGGGTGAAGCCCTGACATTCCTCTTTGGAAAATGTAAGTGCTACGGAACCGCTCTCTGCGATCACCCGCCGGAACAGTCCCTTCGCCTCTCTGATACAGGGAAGCAGGGATACGCTTCCGCCTCCTGCAGACTCGCCGAAGATGGTAACCCTCTTCGGACTTCCGCCGAAGGCGTGGATATTACGCTGTACCCAGCGCAGGGATTCGATCTGATCCAGAAGCCCCAGATTCGGTGCATCGGGAAAGGCTTCTCCTCCGGGAACGGAGGAGAAATCCACAAATCCCATAAGGCCGGTCCGGTAACCCACAGTCACCAAAATGATCTCCGGATGTGCCGAAACGAAATTCTTCCCGTCATACAACGGATCCGCCGTGCCGCCCCATCCGTAGGAACCGCCATGAAAGAATACCATGACAGCACGATTCTTCCTTGTATAGGACGGATTGACCCATATATTCAGATAGAGGCAGTCCTCACCCTGGGGATAGTAGGACGCCACCTCCGTCGGCCACTCCGTCTGGATCGGCGTCTTCCCGTTGAAAAATGCCGTATAGACGCAATCGTCCGGATCCGGAGCCACCGGCCGCTTCCACCGAAGCTCCCGAACCGGCGGCTTTGCATAGGGAATCCCACGATATACCAGCACATCATCATCCTTGAATCCCAGAAACGTCCCGTTGTCACATACCGCTGCCAGCTTCGAATCATATTCATTTACGATCAGAAGGTTTTCGCCGTACAGCTTCTGCATGCGATCCTTCGGCTGTATCTGTTTTTCCTGTTTCATCGTTTTCTCCTGAACTTGCTGACGATCTTAATGAAGAAATTCTTCTTATCTTCCATCTTCGCCATGATATCAGCAAATGTGATATCCTCCTGAGATGTCTGTGTTACCAGTGACTGTGCGATCCGCACATAGGTATCCTTAAACGCCTCAATGGTGGTCTGCTCATATCGGCTTGCCGCATAATCGATCATCAGGATCAGCCCCTCTGCACCGTCCAGGATCTCCATATCCAGAATGGTCTGGGATGCAGCCTGGTTCTGGCGGATATCCACGGTTTCGACATTCATGCCGTCCATGCCGCCCATATCACGAATGTCCTGCTGATACAGCAGATAAGCAGCCTCGCCGTCGGCAACCTGATTTCTGGTATCTACATAGGGATAGCAGCTGTGCTCGATACCACCCTGAACCTGCTCATGTACATCTGCAAAAATGTCTCTCAGTGTCATGTCATCCCGGAACCGGAGTCCGATGGGCAGATCACGGAACAGCAGACCCACGGTATTCATCATCTGCAGATCCTCACGACCGTTATAGATCCAGGAAAGCTTGATATCCTTTTCATTGTTGTAGCTGGCTATGGCAAGTGCCGCCACTGTAATGAAGAATTCATTTCGACTGATCTTATAACGACGCTCCATAGCCGACATCTGCGGCTGTTCGATTCCCAACTCCGCAAAGAGCTCACCCATTTCATTCTCACGGGATTCGTGATCGATCTTCGGATAACTGCTCCATTCCACGTTATCATACTTCTCCTCGAAGTACTTCCGGCTCTCCTCATAGAAGTCACTCTTTGTGGCATCCTCACGCTCCTGCAGCATCAGATAATAGAAATCCGGATCCGGGAGCATACCCATGTAGATCTTTCCGACATTTCCCATAAATACCTTGAGAGAGGTGCCGTCAAACAGAGTATGATGCACATCAAAGAACATATATCCGTATTTCTCCGTCTCGAAGATACGGCATCGATAGAGGCATCCGTCCACGATCTTAAAGGGCTGAACCAGAGTATCCTTCAGACTCTTGAATTCGAACTCAGTGAGCTTCTCGATCTGAATGTCACGTTCAATCTCCGGCGTATATCTCTGAACCAGATCTCCGTCATCATTGAAATGGAAGGTGGTCAGCAATGCCGGATGATTCCGTATAACAGCCTTCATGGCATCAGCCAGCTTCTCCAGATCGAAGGTATCCTTCTCCACCTTCATCATGGAGAACAGGTTGTACATTGTGGACATGGGAGTATAAAGCTGATAGTCAACCATGTACAGCTGCTCTGCGGTAAGGGGATGATCCTTCTTGATGGCTTCGGCATTCTTCATCTCCGGAGATTCGCCGGAATCATTTGCGTGGTTCTCCTCATACAGCTTTGCAATCTTCTCGGGGGTTCTTCCACGGAAGATCTCGCTGGCCTGCAGACCCGGCAGCTGGCTGTTTACGATCACCTGGATGGATCCCAGGGAATCACCGCCCAGCTCATAGAAATCATCATGAATTCCCACCTGGTCAACCTTCAGCACGGTCTGCATTGCCTCACAGAGCTTAGCCTCGGTCTCATTGGTGGGTGCAACGTACTCGGTCTTGAAATTGCTTGTATCCGGCTTCGGCAGAGCCTTCCGGTCCATCTTTCCGTTGGACTTCAGCGGAACGGAATCGATCTTCAGATAGTATGCCGGGATCATGTAATACGGCAGACGCTTTGCCAGTTCCTCCCGCATATGGTCCGGATCCACGGTAACATCTGCGGTATAGTATGCACAGAGATAACTCTTTCCGTTCTCATCAAAGCCGCGTGCCGCTGCCCAGTCGATACCCAGCACCTGCTTTACGGCTGCCTCGATCTCAGCCGGCTCGATCCGGTTTCCGTTGATCTTGATCATATCTCCGGAACGTCCCAGCAGGACATAATTGCCGTCGGATTCCTTTCTGGCCAGGTCGCCGGTATGATAGATTCCGTCTACAAAGGCCTTTGCAGACTCTTCCGGAAGATTCATATAACCGCGAACATAGGGATTCTCGAAGCAGAGCTCACCCATCTCACCGTCCGCCACCTCATTTCCGTCCTCATCCAGCAGGATGATCTTCGTCTCCACCTCCGGCTTACCGATGGGGCAGGACTCATACGCCTTGTCGATGGGGAATACGCCTACGGCGAAGCCGCTCTCGGAGCAGGCGTAAATGTTGATGAGATCAAGCTTCTTGTTATAGATATTATTTGCAGGCTCACTGCCCACAAAGAGCATTCGAAGGAAGGGTCCCGTGGAATTCCCAAGCATCCGGACATACGAAGGAGTCAGGAAGGTGATGGTGATGCGTTTCTCTACGAACATCATTTTCAGAGCCATGGGGTTCTTGATGGTGGCATAGCCAACTACATACATCCTTGCGCTCTGGATACTCAGTACCCTGAGGATAACGATCACGGACGCCACGAAGTTCATGGGTGCCAGAAGTGCCAGACGGTCCTTACGGGTGAACGGGGTCTCCCCGTTGATCTTGATGGACTCAATGGCACGATTCAGATTTCCGTATTCATGCAGTACGCCCTTGGGATTTCCTGTGGTTCCCGAAGTGTAAATGGCATAGGCGGCATCATGGGGATCCGGATACTCATGTCCTAAGAGTGCAGACTCCTTCATCACCTCATCCCAGTTGGAACCGCAGAGTTCGAATTTACATCCGCAGTCATCACGGATATATGCGATACGTTCCGGTGCATAGGTATCCTCCACCAGTGCCCAGGCAGCTCCTGCTTTCCAGACACCGACCATGGCTACGATCGGCATAACGCCACGGGGCAGATTGATCAGAACAAAATCCTCTTTGCCAATGCCGTTTTTTTTCAAATACGCATATACGCGCCCGGTCATATCATCAAACTGTGCATACGTAATCCCCTTGGTATGCGTCTCATCAAAGAGAATGGTCGAATTTGGTGTATCCAGTGTGTAACGGTCAAGAACATCAATAATAGTTTCCATATAGCCTTCTCCTTCCTGTCATCGGTTCATGTCACCCGCCAATCTATCTTCCATTTTACATTATTTTTCGGCTTTAGTAAAACATTTTATCCACGTAAAAATGCGCCGTTGATCGGGAAAGGGGAGGGCCGATCATCGGCGCTGTCTATATTGAGTGGATTTCACCCCTGTTTTATGATCAATGCTCTGTGCTGGCTTCGGTGCCGGCTTCGGTAGAGCCGTTGTCTGCGGTTCCGCTGTTCTTCTGTCCCCGCTTTCCTCTTCCTCCGAAGTCCTTCTGCATCTGACCGTTCTGTCCTCCGAAACCTCCGCCATTTCGGTTCATTCCCGAGGATGTACCGGCGGTGGTCACCACACCGCTTACGGTAACCGATTCCTCCGTATCTCCGGCCTTGATGGTATAGGTTCCTTCCCCGATCTCCTTTGAGGAAAGAACTACGGAGCTGTACTCCTTGGAGGGTGTGTATTTCAGGATCGCCGTCCCGGTACTGTCCAGAAGCTGAACCTCCGTTCCGCCGGACCTGTTGCTGCTGAAATCATACCGGATACTGTACTGTGTGGAATTTGTGCTGAAGGTTTCGTCCATGCCGGTACTTCCTGCAGCAACAACCGTACCGCCTGTGATGGAAAGCTCGATCCCGGAATCCAGCGCTCCGTTTCCCGCATTGGTCGGCCCGTCCACATAGATCACGCCGCCATTGATGGTAAGATATCCGTTCGAATCCAGGCCGTCACCTCCGGCATTCACGTAAATGGTTCCGCTGTTAATGGTGATCACTGCGTTCTCATCCGTATCCATGCCTCCGAAACCGCCAGGTCCGCCCTGACCTCCACCGAAGTTCGGCATCTGCTGGCCGCCCTGTCCTTTTCCGAAGTTCGGCATCTCCGGCATTTCAGGCATCTGTCCGTCCATGCCGCCTCCGAAGTCCGACATTTCAGGCATCTG
>CADBOW010000026.1 GCA_902796375.1 uncultured Lachnospiraceae bacterium
CACAGTTCGGTTCCGAGCTGGATGATGATACGAAGGAGAAGCTGGCACAGGGTGAACGGATCCGTCAGATCCTGGTTCAGCCCCAGTACAAGCCGCTTCCGGTTGAGAAGCAGACCGTGATCATCTATGCGGCTGTGAAGCACTATCTGCTGGATGTGGCAGTGGATCAGATCGCTGATTTCGAAGCTACGCTCTTCGAATACATTTCCACAAATGAACCTCAGATCTTCACCCGGATCCGTGAGGAGAAGGTCATTGCGGAGGATCTGGAACCGGTACTGATCAGCGCCATTGAAGAGACCAAGAAGAAAATGTAACCGATCGGAATGACGGGAAATCGTCGGGATGACGGGAAACCGGCTGGATTGACGGAAATACCTGTCATACTGACACTTTGGAGGAAATAAACCATGCCTTCCATGCGAAGCATAAAAAGAAGAAAAGAGAGCGTGCAGTCCACCCAGCAGATCACCAAGGCGATGAAGCTGGTTGCGACGGTAAAGCTGCAGAAGGCAAGGGCCGGCGTCGAAGCCAATGCCCCTTATTTTGAGGCGCTTTACAAGACGATCTGCTCGATTCTTTCCAAAACCTGGGACCTGGACAACCGGTTCCTGAAGAAGGACGGAGACGGGAAGAAGGCAGTGCTGGTCATGTCCTCCAACCGCGGACTGGCAGGCGGATACAACACAAATATCGTGAAGCTGGTGGACAGCTATGGCTTTGATAAGGAGAAGACTCTGATCTACGGCCTGGGCCGGAAGGGGATCGAAGGACTCCGGAGAAAAGGCTACAACGTAGACTGGGATGAGTCCGACATCATCAATGCGCCGCTGTACAATGACTGCATCGCCATTACGAAGAACCTGATGGAGCGGTTCGATTCCGGCGAGATCGATGAGATCTATGTGGCATACACCGATTTTCAGAATACGGTGACCCATGTTCCCACCCTCCGGAAGATCATTCCGCTTTCCAAGGAGGATTTCCAGGTGGATGGTTCCGGCGAGTCGGAGGCGGATCAGAATCTGCAGATGAACTACGGTATGTCCAGCAGTGGGATCGAGCGGGACATGGTGATCTTCGGGGCAGTCATGGATCATTATCACCCGGAGGTGAAGATCCTGAACGAGATCATCCCGAAGTATATTACGAATATCATTTACGGTGCATTTCTCGAAGCCATTGCCAGCGAAAATGCGGCAAGGATGCAGGCCATGGATTCTGCAACGGAGAATGCTCAGGATATGATCAGCTCACTTGAGCTGCAGTATAACAGAGCAAGACAGGGCTCCATCACTCAGGAGCTGACGGAGATCGTCGCCGGCGCGGAAGCGCTGACCTGACGGGCTCATGACACCTTACGGGCCCGGTATGACACGGAACTGTAAGAAATGATAAGGAGAAACGATCGTGGCAGAGACAGTGAAAGGAAAAATCACAGAAATCATCGGTGCGGTACTGGATATCCGGTTTCCGGAAGGACAACTGCCGGACATCAACGATGCGATCCGGATTCAGCGGAAGGAAGGAGAACCTCTGACCGTTGAGGTAGCCCAGCATCTGGGAGATGATACGGTACGCTGTATCGCCCTGGGTCCCACGGACGGACTGGTGCGGGGGATGGAAGCGGAATCAACCGGCGGCCCCATTCGGGTTCCGGTGGGTGAGGAGACTCTGGGACGAATCTTCAATGTACTGGGAGATCCCATTGACAATAAGCCTGCACCGGAGACAAAGGAGAAGCACCCAATCCACAGAAAGGCACCGGCATTTTCCGAGCAGCCCACCGACACGGAGATCCTGGAGACCGGTATCAAGGTAGTTGATCTGCTCTGCCCCTATCAGAAGGGTGGTAAGGTCGGACTCTTCGGCGGTGCGGGAGTCGGCAAGACGGTACTGATCCAGGAGCTGATCCGGAATATCGCCACCGAGCATGGCGGATACTCCGTATTCACCGGCGTAGGAGAGCGTACCCGTGAGGGAAATGACCTTTATCATGAAATGAGTGATTCCGGGGTTATCAACAAGACCACCATGGTATTCGGACAGATGAATGAGCCCCCCGGAGCAAGAATGCGTGTAGGACTGACAGGACTTACCATGGCAGAGTATTTCCGGGATGTTTCCCACAAGGATGTGCTTCTGTTCATCGACAATATCTTCCGTTTCACCCAGGCAGGCTCC
>CADBOW010000027.1 GCA_902796375.1 uncultured Lachnospiraceae bacterium
CTGCTCCGTGGTATTCTGTGCCGTGGTGCCCTGGCCGGAGGAGCATCCGCTGAAGCCCAGGAGCATCAGCAGCGCCGGAAGAATCATTTTTCGTTTTGTAATACGCATTCTTCTATCACCTCTCTTTGAATCCGGTTCCATACCTGCTTCTTGTTCCCGCTCCAGAGGGGCGCGATCAGCAGCTTCTTGTCCCCGTCTCCGGTCAGACGATGGACCACCATATGCTCCGGCATCACCCGGAGGCATTCCCGCAGGATCCCCATATATTCATCCTCGGAGAGAACCCGGAGCCTTCCCTCCCGATATTCCTTCTCCAGATCGGTCCCCTTCAGAACATGGAGCAACTGCAGCTTGATCCCGGTGGAACCATGGTCACATACATATCGTACCGTTTCCACCATGTCCTCCGCCGACTCCCCCGGCAGGCCCAGAATAACATGGGTGATCACCTCAAGGCCTGCAGCTCTCAGTGTACTGACCGCCCGGTCATATACTTCCAGATCATACCCTCTCCGGATCGCTGCCGCGGTGGCCGGGTGGATCGTCTGAAGTCCCAGCTCCACCCATACCGGTTTGATCCGGTTCATCTCCTTCAGGAGAGCGATCACATCCTCCGGCAGACAGTCCGGCCGGGTGGCGATGGACAGTGCCACAATCTCCGAATGCCGGATGGCCTCCTCGTAGAGCTTCCGCAAATGCTCCACCGGTGCATAGGTATTCGTATAGGCCTGAAAATACGCAATATACCGGCCTTCCTTTATTTTCTCCCGGACCCGGCATTTCCCGTCCTCAATCTGCTCTGTGATGCTCTTTCGTGCATCCTCGGCAAATTCTCCGCTGCCACCGGCGGAACAGAAGCTGCACCCCCTGGTGTCCAGGGTGCCGTCCCTGTTCGGGCAGGTGAATCCACCATTTAACGCGATCTTATATACCTTGCATCCGAATTTCTCCCGAAGATATTCATTTAACAGTTTCAAATCAACTCACCATTCTCTAAAAAAATCGGGGGATATATTTTTCCACCGGCGGAATAATCCGGCCGCATAATTCATTATACCAAAAAATCGCCCGGACCTCACGGCCTGAGCGATTTTTTTTCATATTTTTTCAGAGACGATTTACAGCCCCATAGATTGTTACTGTACCTTTACCGTTTTGGCCTGGCCCTTACCCGTGAAGAGCTTCGTATAGGCCGCCTTTTTACCCGCCGGAACCTTGATAACAGCTTTCTTATTTATTTTCTGCATTGCTCCGGCTCCAACGCTCTTCAGACTCTTCGTCTTGATGGTAAAGGTCTTCGCCTTCGTGCAGCCGCTGAATGCCTTCGCTCCGATGGATGTGATATTCTTGGAAACCGTCACTGAAGTCATCTTCACCTGTCCGGCAAATGCCTTTGCTCCGATGGATACCACCTTATACTTGAAGCCGCAGAAGGTGATGGTCTCGGGAATATTCATCTTTGTAACGGTACCAAAGGGTGAATAGTATTCCACTGTTCCTGCCTTACCGGATTTCGATGCCTTAACTACCTTGTATAAGCTCTTGGACTTGGCATCATAAAGGATCGTCTTCGCCTTCGGGGATACGCTGTTGATGCCAGTGGTCTTTCCCTTCTTGGTTGCTTCTGAAACTGCCTTCTTCTTATCTGCCAGTGCCTTGTCAGCGGCATCCTTGGCAGCCTTATCTGCTGCTGCCTTCTGATTCTTCAGTGCCTTGTCCGCTTCGTCCTTCTGCTTCTTCAGCGCCTTGTCCGCTTCGTCCTTCTGCTCCTTCAGCGCCTTTTCCGCAGCTGCCTTCTGATCCTTCAATGCCTTCTCGGCTGCTTCCAGATCCTCCTTTGTCTTTTGGGCTGCTGCCTTCCTGGCATCGATCTCATTCTTTTTGGCGATGGCCGCATCCAGTGCAGCTCTGATCTCTGTCAGTGCTTCCGCAGTTCCCGGCTTCAAGATGCTCGTCTGCAGCTTTGTCAGCTTCTTCAGATCTGCCTCTGCCTTCTCAACTGCGGCTTTATCGTCCACGGTGATATTGTAGGATGCAGGAAGTGCTGCGATCTCTGCTTCCACCGCATCAACCGCCGTCACATTCTTCAGAGCCTCTCCTTCGTATTCCGTCAGAGGTCGATTCCTTTGGAACCAGAAATTACGTTCACGACGTTCAGTGCCGTTGTCATCGTCTTTTTGATAATCTCCCTGGTCATCCCGATGACCCCATTCTTCATATACCTCATATTCTACATAGACTTCCACGTCTTCATCCGCCTCAGGATCTACCGTCACCATGACGATCTTCTTCTCCTTATCCAGGGACACCTTGACATCGCTGGATTTGCCCTTTGCACGAATCAGGTTCACCTCAACTTTATTATCTCCGTATTCCCCCAAATCTCTCTCCTCAAAGAGAATATAGAATGTATTTCTTGTCTGATCAAAGCCTGTATCCGACTGCCCCAGGATATAATCCGGATCAAATATCGGCTTTCCATAGATCGCAGTATCCGGCATTCCAATATTTAAACGCACATAGGAGGTGGTTTCACCGTCCGTATACTTCAGATAGCACTCCCTGAAAGATCCGTCCTCAGCTCTCTCTACCTTTCTGATGGTAATATCAAATACGTCATCTGATGTTTTCCCAACACCCTTATCATCATAGACATAAGGATCGATCGTATAGTACTTTTCATCCATCGGCTTCAGTTCCGTATCAACGACCGACAGCTTCTGGATATCCTGATTTGTATACAGCTTCGTATATCCGGTTGCCGTTGTAAAGATCAGTCCTGCGCGGCAACAGCACCATACGCCGGTCCCCATATCCTTCCGATAGTCTTCCCCGTGCGTCTCCGGATCCGGAGCAACGTCATGATCCAGATTTTTATCCCATTCCGCTCCTGCAATAAGGAGCCCCTGCCTATATTCATTCTTATGGAATTTGCGATCATATATTTCTTCCTTGCCCTCCGGATTAACCTCTGTGGTCCATACCCGGATGATATCATTTTGATTCCACGTGAAGTTCGCCGGAATCGTGATCGGGATCGGTTCCAGATTCTTCTTCGTTTTCCATCCATCGATACCTTTACCCAGGATTCCGTCCAGTTGAACATCCACTTCCTTCACTTCTTCTCTGTTAAATCCATCGCCTTCCCCGCTTCTGGCACAGAGATAGTAGGTCTCTCCTGGGGTCAGATCATACCAGTCATCCGTTGAGGATACACATGTGGTATCGGATATCACATCCTTCGATGTATAAAGATCAACATCCTGCAGGCTGATATCCAGGATAACAAATTTAGACTGAGAGCCGTCATTCACCATCAGTTTATAATGTCCCGTCTTCTTAAAACGCAGGGAGACGATTCCTGCGGAAAGAGGCAGTTCCACATCCTTCTGCGCCTCGTTATCCCATGTACGATATGTTCCCATCAGTTCCACCACGCTGTCATCCATAACTGTTCCGGTATCCAGATCGGTTACAACGAACTGGTCCGCAGTGAAACCAACCGGATTTATATCCTCTCCGTTCATGGTGCCAATGCAAAGATATACCCGATTCTTGATGGGGAATCCGTTCCTTTCACTATAATTCCATGCTCCTTCTTTGAATTCCGGTACATCACTGTTTGGGGCAAAATCCGCCCAGCCCACAAGAAATTCCGATCCGCCCGCCGCCGCATTGACTGTCATTCCCGAAAGAAGGCTGAACAGCATTGCCATGATGATCAGCAGCGACCATTTTCTTCTTCCTCTTTTTAACATGCATTTCCCTCCTTAAATCATAGTTTTCCGACATCCTTCTCCTGGATCTCTTCTTCTGTCACCCCTTGTTGTACCCTCGTTGTTCTCCTTGTTTTTCCCTTGTTATACCCTCGTTGTTCTCTTTGTGTCTCCCTCGCTGCACCCTCGTTGTTCTCTTTGTGTCTCTCTCGTTGTTCTCCTTGTTTCTTCCCTTATTTTTCCCCTTGTCTTTTCCCTGATTCTTCCTCGGATCCTTCTACCGGTTCCTCCGAAGATATCGTATCTTCAGTATAACAAACTGAATCGGGGATTGTCCATGAGGAACCGTGTATCGTAGACTTATTGAACGTTCTTCTCCCCGATCCTAGTATAGCTGTTCTTAAATAACTGGACCGAATGCTTGTCCGCTCACACCGATAGCACGCCTCAAAAATCCTCAGCGTAGTCCGCTA
>CADBOW010000028.1 GCA_902796375.1 uncultured Lachnospiraceae bacterium
GCGGAAGGTATCGAAGGCGCGGAAGGTATCGAAGGCACCGTAGGATTACAGAGAGCGGGAAGTGCAGGGGACCCGGACGGGTCGGACGGTACAGGAGGCTCGCAGGATGCGGCCGGCGCCGGGAGCTCACAGGATGCAGACAGTGCCGGGAGCTCACAGGATGCAGGCGGTTCAGGGAGCTCACAGGGCACGGGTACAGGCAGCTCAGGAGGTTCCTCTCCGGAGGAACAGACCTCCAGCCGGACGGCAACGAAGAAGGATGCGGATTTCACAGTCACCATCGATTCACTCAAGCTTACAAAGAAATCCGGGACGGTCATAGTAAAGTCGAAGGGCGGAACTGTGGATCTGTACTATCTTCTGGTCAGGTCCGATGAGGAGAAGGCTCCGTCGGCAGATGAGATCATGAAGGAGGGGACGGAAACCCGTGACGGTTTCTTCTCCATGCCGCCTCTGACAGAGGATGTGGAATACATCTTCTACGCGGTGGCTCAGGATGTGAACGGAAAGGTCAGCAATATAGCGGTGAAGCGTGGGGCGGTCTCCTCTTCCAGGGGGATTCTGATCCGGGGCCGTGTATATTGCAAGATTCAGACCAGAGAAGAAGTGGATGATTATACCAATGAACCCGGAGATCTCACCATCAATGCGGGATCCGGGCAGAAGGTAAAGAGCATAGAATATATCATGGCAGACAGGTTCGTGAACTCGGAAGGGATGATCGAAGCCATAGCCGTGCAGTCCGAGGATGTGACCACTTCGGCCGGCACCTCTTCGGTGACCATCAGCAAGTGGTCGGAGTACGATCCCCACGAGAAGCCCGGACTGGTCCGGAACATGCTCAACTATGTATATGCCAAGGTTACCTATGCGGATGATACGGTGATGTATTATTCGTCCCGGGGGATCTGGGAGGATGAAAATGCTCCGACGGCCATGAGCATTACGGGAGAAGCCGGTGAGACATCGGCGGTGGTGACGGTAACCGGCGATGACGAGGAAAGCGGGATCGCGAAATACTACATGCTTCTCAGGGACCCCATCGACCTGTCGGCGGTGAAGCCGGAGGACGTAAAAAAGAACGGAATGGTGTCGGAGGACGGTATATTCGAGGTTACCGGTCTGGCGGAGAGAACCAGATATGAACTTTACGGCGTGGTGGAGGACAGGGCAGGAAATCTGTCGGAGGTAAGAGACGGAGAAGTGACGACGGAAGGAGAGGTTTCCCCATCCTCTGTAAGACCGAGCTCGGATTCCTCCAGCAATCCGACCAGTACCAGCAATATCGCGAAACGTACAAGCGGGGTTTCTCTGGAAGACGAAGAGGTTGTGGAATCCGTTAAGGAACGCACACCCTATCTGGTGAGTTCGGCGGACAATGATTATTCGGGCTTCAAGAAGATATCGGGCTGGGATAATATCAAGGAGCTTCTGGCGAAGACCACTGAACCGGCGGATCTGTACATCGATATGAACGGGGGAACGGTTGTACCCGGGGATGTATTGGGAAATGCGGCAGGACGCAACATTTCCTGCCATTTCATAATGGATGATGTATTTACCTGGGTGATCAACGGGCGCGAGGTCGCATCGAGCCCTATGAGTACGGACCTCAGCCTGAACCGCGGGGGAGGCGGGATCCCGTACCAGCTGATCAATGAGCTGGCTGCAGTGAACCCTCGGGAAGAGTTTTCCGTGGGACATGACGGGGAATTCGGCTTCCGGCCGATGCTGAATATGAAGCTGGGGGAAGAAAATGCCGGGAAGGACGCGCACCTCTACATTTACGATGATGAGAAACAGAGCTTGCGGCAGGTCCATACAGCGTCCATTGATGAGAAGGGGAAGACCATGTTCTCCATTACGGGAGGAGCGGATTACGTGGTGATCATCGGACCGGTTGCTCTGGCGGAGGAGCCCGGAGGAGAAGCCGCAGAGACGAAAAGAGCGGAGGATGCTTCCTATAAGAGTTTTATCAATTCCTCGGATGACTCAGGCAGCCTGTGGATCATCATGGTATCCGTGATCGCGGTTGTACTGTTCGGATTTATTCTGTTTTCGCGTGACAGGAGCAGGAAGAAAAATGACAGAGGCGATAACGGGAATGATTTCGACGGATAACACCGACGGATAACACCGACGGATAACACAGCCGGATGGATACCCGGTTCGGAATATGGTATGGGGAACGGATTGTATTAGTAATCAATTATAGAATGGCAGGGGAAAACATGAACAATAATAAGCTTTATCCTTTCGAAAGAAACAGGTATTATCCGGGAAAGATGCTGACATCGGCAGATTTCCAGGCAGAGCAGAATTATCACATTAACAAGGTGCGGTTCCTAAACGGATTAATGTACGGCACAGGTGTGATCTGCGGTATGGGCGTATTTTCACTGGATGATCAGTCCGTGCTGATCGAGAGCGGAGCGGCCATCGACGGTCACGGAAGGGAGATCATCATCGATTCCTCCACAGTGAAGAAGCTGTCGGCGATCGAAGGCTTCGATCGGGTGACCGGCGATGTAGTAAGACTGTGTGTGCGTTTTCGTGAGCAGGAGATCCATAACGTATATTCGGTGAATCGGAGCGAGGACGAGAAGGAATATGAGTATAACCGTATTTCAGAGGGATATGAGCTCTTTCTGATCGATAAGGAGACCGAAGAAACGAGCTATACGCCCGAGACGGAATTTCTGACGAAGGAGACTTTGTTCAAGAGCGAGAATTACATCGGCGAGGTTATGATCCCCTCCACCGTATGTAAGGGAAAGAATGTAAAGATCGTGCTGGAGATCCGGAAGATCAGCAGCGAAAATGTGAGCCTGAGCTGCAGGGGACTTCTGGAGATGCCGGCCTTTGCGACGCCGGAGGGCGAGCATGAGGTTGAGATCGGAGTCGAGAATCTGAATCTTGCGGAGGGAGAATCCCTGCGGAAGGAATACTGGGTTCAGGTTCAGGATACGCCGGCGGTTGTGACCGAGCTGATCCTGAGAAGCGGTACGGCATTTGCATTGGAGGATGACAAGGCCATCAGCACATCTTCGAATTTCTCCCTGCGTGTTATGCTGAGCGGGATCAGTCCGCTGGGACTGGTCAGCAGTGAGATCGGAAAGCTGAATCTTGAGATGCGGGGGATCGGACTGATGGACGATTCCGTTCCGCTGGCGGATCTGAAGATCGTACGGACCACAAATAATTATCTGATCGACACCATCATTGAGGATACGGTCAAGAAGTACATCCTGACCCCGGCACAGATCCCGATGAGCAGCCACTATCTGACCTATTTTGAGAAGGAAGTGGATCTTACCCAGAAGGGAGTCGTAAGCCAGGAGCCGGTGGTTCACAAATCTGGCGGGACTATGACGGAGTTCTCCAATATAGCCACCGGAACCCTGGAGGTTCCCATCGGCAAGAATGCAAGAAGCGGTGATATCCGGTATTCGGGAGAGATTCCCCACGGCCTGGGCCCTGGAAATGTATATGTTGATATCGGTTACAGTTACATATCGGACGATCCGGAGCTGTCCCTGAACCAGAAATGCACCTTCTACGGGAATCCGGACCTGTTCAGCAGAAAGAACGAGCAGATGACGGATGTGGAAACGGCAGTCAAGGTTCTGAATGAGAAGGGAAGCTTTGTGGTGGCGGCAAGACTGCTTCGGGATGTGGATTACCTGACGCTCTCCTTCCGATGGGTGGCGATCCGGTTCCCCTCCGGAGATGAGATGGAAATGTCGGAGGATTATTACGACAAGAGCATTTCAGTTGCTACGCCCACGGTCATCATGGGAACGAAGGAAAGTCATTTCTTCAGCGTAAGATTCAACAACATGAAGGCCACGGGAATCACTTACGAGCTGACATCTCCCGGAAGCGGAGAGATCAGTTCCGACGGAGTTTACACGGCACCTACCAAGGAAGGCGTATATGAGATACGGATCTACTGTACGGAGATGCCGGTGATCTGCACCTACGCATACGCGATCGTCAGAAAAAAGATGATCGGAGAATCTGAAGACGGAGGCAGTTCCGCAGGAGAGAGCGGAATCTGAAGTGAGCTATGACGTTCGAATCGCAAAAAGCAAGCTATACAGTTGTTTCCACCCTGTTCACCGGGGAGACGAATTGCTGCTATATGGCCCGTCTGTCGGACGATATGGGCGGGCGGAGCTTCACGATCATAGCAGTGAAGGATCATGAAGCGATCCGAACACTTATGGAGGCGGAAAGCAAGATCGTCAACTTAGACGACAGCCAGTTTGTAGATGCATTTTCCTATGGAAATGATTATCTGCTGGTATTTCCCTATCGACAGGAGAGGCCGCTTCGGACCTTCTTTGTGGGTGATGCGCTCACGCTGCATGAGGTGGAGGAGATCGGTACCAACCTGCTGCTTTCCTGCATTTCGGCGTCCCTTCCGTATCCGGTGCTTTATCTTCTGCTGGAGCAGGGACAGATCAATCTGGCGAAGGACGGAGGAATCTATTTCAGCTATAACGTGGATCTGAAGACCATGGATATCCGAAAGACGGAACGGGACTGTACGGTGAAATGTGCTCAGATCCTCCGGGCGCTCCTTGCTACAAAGGAGGATCAGAAGAATATCAGCTATGAGCTGATCTCAAGAAAGTCGGATAACAACAGCTATTCCAGCTTCACGGAGCTGTACAGGGATCTGAGGATCGCTGCCATGCCGGTGAAGAAGAGCGGACTTCTCGTCCGGATCAAAAGCTTCTTCGTCAGAAATGCGGATCTGCTGTTCGGGATCCTCTTCTGGGTCTGTGTGATCCTTGGGATCATAGCCCTGGTTCTGCTGCTCACCCATATTGTCTGGGGAGATGTGCCGATTTTAAGGATGTTTATCAACACCTTTAAGACTATAGGAACGGAGTCATTAACGCAATGAGTGTAAAGGTACGGGTACTTCTGGGCATAGTGCTTTTAACAATATTCGGTGCATTTTTCATCGTCGGAGAGCTGGCGGATGAATTGCACCATGATCCGGAGTATACGGCTCAGAGTAGTGCTGTATATACAGACGACTTCGGCGTTTTTTTCATGGAAAACTGGAACGGCAGGGGCCGGCTCTACCGTATCGAGGATTCCGGAAAGGTTCGCGCCATCACCGGCTCCGGAAGCGTTAAGATGGATCGCTCCGAGGCGGTTGCGGTTTCAAA
>CADBOW010000029.1 GCA_902796375.1 uncultured Lachnospiraceae bacterium
CATCTTGCCGAACAGATATTCATCTGCCTCTTCCTTAAAGGCTTCGATGATCTTTTCATTTTCCATATTCGGTATGATCAGATTCAGCTCGTCCTGATGCTCGATCATTTCCTGAACCGCCTTATATTCATTGGTTTCCGACAGGCCTTCCTCCTTCAGCACGTCGATGGCCGCCTTACTGACCGGAACCCCTTTTTCATTCTTCTGAAGTCTCACCATATCCGGATCATTCAGGAGATAATTCAGCAGCTTCGCCGCTTCCTCCGGATGCTCCGTATCCGCACTGATGGCCCACATGGTCGCAGGCTTCACGTACCAGCCGGACCGCTTCGCGTCCTTCCTCCTCGGATACAGTCCCCGGGACACCCGGACTCCTGTTTCAGCCAGACCGTCACAATAGATCTTCGTATCACTGATCCAGCACATGGTTCCCAGAACCTCACCGGACATATACATGGATCGGTCGAAGGAATCCAGCGGGCAGATCACATTGGCGTCAAGCAGCTGCCTGTAGAGCTCCAGAAGCATCTGGATCCCCTTCTCATCCACCGCCAGGGATCCGTCCTGGTTGAAGAAGTCTTTTCCGGTGGTCTGTTCATAATAGGCAACCATCATCAGAAACAAATGCTTCTGCGCCAGACCGAGAACGTATTTCCCATCCGGTTTAATCTTCTTTCCCAATGCGATCAGATCATCCCAGGTCTCCGGAACCTTGGCCCCATACTGATCCAGCACATCCTGATTATAATAAAATGTGTTCATGTTCATGGCTATGGGCAGCGCATTTAAATGCCCGTTCTTCATCCCATAAGCCTTCTGTTCTTCCGAGAAATTATCCAGATCGATATATTCGGAAAGGGTATTCAGATCATAGAAGCCCGTTCCGTCCATGGAGTAGACATCCAGCCATGCATAGTTGATCTGCATCACATCCGCTGCGGTATGGGATTCCATCCATACCTTGTTTCTCTTCTCGTATCCGTTCCATTCTCCGTAGCGGTAATCCACATCGATCTCCGGATGCTTCGTCTGGAAGAGATCCACGCCCTCCATGGTATACATGTGTCTTCCGTCATTGCCCCACCATGACATCTGGATCCGGGTCTGGTTCTGGTCCGTCTGGGTTTCCTTCTCCGAAACCCAGTTCGCCCGCACCTGAACCACCGCAAATATCAGACCTGCAGTAAGGAGAATGATGAGAAGCAGCATTATATTCCGTTTATTCTTCTTTTCTGTCATAAGCTTATCTCCGGGGATTCCTATCCCTATATTCCTCTGTCGGTGACTGCCGCCCGTGCCGGAATTTCCGGCATCTCAGTTCTTCCCGGACCCGCCTTTCTGCTTCGACCGGGTATGCAGTGTATACCGGGCCTTGCCTTTATGCTTGGATTCGTAAAGTACCGCATCCGTCTTCTCATACAGCTCGCTGAACTCGGGTTTCTCCTCCTCAGTCACATAAACGCCCGCGCTTATGGAAATGTCGCATTTCTCTCTCTCGATCTCGAACTCCCTTTGGAATTCCTCCATGGTCATTTCCATCTGTTCCCGGACAGCCCGGATCACCTCCTGCTGATCCACATCGGTACACAGGGTCAGGAGCGCAAATTCATCTCCTCCCAGACGCCCGATCAGGGTCTCCTGATCATAGAGCCTGCGAAGGAGCTGTCCGATCCGGATGATAACCTGATCTCCGTAGACATGTCCCAGCTTATCGTTGACCTGTTTGAAATTGTCCACATCCAGCATTACAAATACTGCGATTCTGTTCTCTGCAGCCTCTGCCAGCCGCTGCTCCGACATTTCCTGGAAGGCTCCCTTATTCATCACGCCGGACAGCTTATCGATCTCCGCCTTCTCCTGAAGAGTGGTAACCATACCATCCATGGGTTTGGACAGGCCGGTGATCAGCAGAAGTCCGATCAGAAGGAACAGCGCCACGATGGCAAGAGAGAGCCAGAGAACGAAATTCCGCAGGCTGTAATTCTCACTCAGGATCGTCTCCTTCGGGATCGAGCAGATAACACGCCATTCATTCCGACAGACATTGGAATTGATAATGTAATCCGAGCTCTTCAGGTTCATCTCCTCCAGGATCTCCGCCGGAACCTTCTGTCCGATCTCGCCATAATCCGAGGAGAAGAGGATGGTATCCTTCTGATCCACAAGCCGTATGGTCATATCCTCCAGCTGCTCAGGATACCGGAACACACTGGAAAGCTCCCTCGTATAGATGGCCGAAACCAGGATCGCATTCGGATTCAGCCGCTTGATATAGTACATCCGGTCCGTGCTCCCATTGATCCCGAAGCACCATCCGTCGTTCTTCTTCGGATTTACGATATATGCGGAGAAGGCTTCATAGAATCCTCCCTCCGGGAAGAGATCCTCCGTAGCGTGAGAGATCCATCCCACCTTATGATCATCCGCGTAAATGATACCGAAATCCGAATAATTCTCCATCAGACCGATGTCCACGATCCGGTCCCTGATCCTTTCCTCCGCCTTGATCCGGTCATACTCGGAAACCGAGGTATCCGTAGCGTCATACAGATAGAAGGCTTCATCAGAGAACAGCAGGGTGGAAATGGTCTCGGTCCGTTCCAGAAAGGAGTTGATATTCAGCTCCAGCTGACGGCTGTTCGCCGCGATCAGCTCCGACACCTTCTGCTGCATGGCCTTCCCCGAAAGCTCCAGGATCACGAAATCCAGAATCGCCGTTATGATCAGGATAAACGCAGAGAATACCACAAGGATCTCGATCAGATACTTTTTGAACGAATCCCCGGATTTTGTATAATTTTTCCAACGTCCTGCCATGTATTACTCCTCCAACCCCTTTGCCTGATCCGCTTCCCAGATCAGTTCCTCCAGAGTCTGATACAGATAATCCGGTTCCACCGGCTTCGATAAATGTGCATTCATTCCGACCTGCATGGATCGCTGAACATCCTCGTCAAATGCATTTGCCGTCATAGCTATGATGGGGATCCGTTTCGCATCCTCACGATCCAGGGCGCGGATCGCAGCTGTCGCCTCCAGGCCGTCCATTTCCGGCATTCTCACATCCATCAGGATCGCGTCATAATGATCCGGCAGACTCTCACGGAACATATCCAGTACGATCCTTCCGTTCTCCGCATGGTCGGTCTCTGCCCCCTTGGAGGCCAGGATCTCCTTCATGATCTCCGCATTGATGACGATATCCTCTGCCATCAGGATCCTGCGTCCCTTCAGCTCTGCCCGCTTCTTCTCCCGGAACAGTGCCATATTATTCTTTCGGGCGATCCGCTCGAATTCATCGATCACATTAGATGCAAAAAGCGGTTTGGCCAGGAAGCTGTCCACACCGATGTGCAGCGCCTCTTCCATGATCTCATCCCAATTAAAAGATGTGAGGATGATGACCGTGGTTTCCTTGTCATACCTCTTCCGGATCTCCCGGGTCACCTCCAGACCGTCCATTTCCGGCATCTTCCAGTCCAGGAGAACCAGATTGTACGGTGTATTCTTGGCATGCATGACCTCAACCATGTGCAGCGCACCGGCGCCGGTGAAGCAGGTATCCGCCTGGATCCCCACCTCCTCCAGGATCACTCTTGCATGCTCTGCGGCAACCTCTTCATCATCCACCACCAGTACACGCATATCCTTCGGCCGGATATAGCTGGTGGCGAGACCTTCGTGCTCACTTTGCTTCAGCGTAAGGATCACGGTGAATTCCGTACCCTTCCCCTTCTCCGATTCCACGGAAATGGTTCCGTTCATCAGCGTCACGATATTTTTCGTTATGGCCATACCCAGTCCGGTACTGCCGTAAATGTTTTTCCTGACGCTGTCCTCCTGTGTGAAGGAATCAAATATCTTCGGCAGGAACTCCGGATCCATACCGATTCCCGTATCCGCCACCGTGAATTTCAGCGTCGCCTGATCCTCGTAGGTGGCGGTCCGCTCCACAGCCAGCCGAATGCTTCCCGGTGCATCCGTGAATTTAATGGCGTTGGACAGCATATTGATCAGCACCTGCTTCAGCTTCATATCATCGCCGATATAATAGTCGCTGACGCCTCCTGTCACCGTACATTCATATTTCAGCCCCTTCTCCTCGCACTGGGACATGACAAGTGTATTGATCTGTTCCAACATGGCACGGAAGGAGAATTCTTCCCTCCGAAGGAGCATCCGTCCGGACTCGATCCGGCTCATATCCAGTATATCATTGATCAGTCCCAGCAAATGTCGGGCACTTCCGCCGATTTTCTCCAGATACTCTCTGGAGCCTGCCGAGAGTCCTTCATCCCGAAGTGCAAGACTGTCCAGACCGATGATGGCATTCATCGGTGTACGGATCTCGTGACTCATATTGGACAGAAATGCCGTCTTTGCCTTATTTGCCTCCTCCGCGGCAGCCAGTGCATCGCTGAGGGCCTGCTGCTGTGCCATGGATTTCCGCATTTCCTCATCGATATCCGTAAATCCCACGCCAATGGCATGAACCAGATGATCCTCCCGGTCCTCCAGATGGCGTACTCCTGCCATCCGAAGCATGGCATAGGATTCCTTCCCATCCCGTATCTCCAGAAAACGATAGGATATGACCGGATGCTTCAGAAGCTCCTCCCGGATATGATCCGGCTGGATAAAACGGAAAAATCCTTCCCGATAGCTCTCGGCCACATGATTCTCCCCGAATTCCCCAAAATCATGACTGAAGGAAAAGACCTGTCCCGTCCCCGGCGTCTCCGGAAATCTCCGGTCCTCCAGGTAGCAAACCGCCTCATCTTTATCCAGATTCACGTAGTATACGCTCCTGTAATCCGAAGACAGTGCAGTGATCATACTGTCCTGCTGCGCCTTTTTCTTCTCCTGCTCCAGAAGCTGATTCTGCAATTCCAGCCGCTGCTCCAGATCCTGCTGCTTCACACGGTTCTCCACCTCCAGGGTCTCCTTGTCCAGCTCCAGCTTTGCATTCCTTCGAATCTGAAGGATGATGAATATAAATGCAATCAGGATCACCAGTGCGATCAAAACGGACTGGATCAGACTGCGCCGGATGATTCCGTCCATGATGGACTCGATCTCATTGCTGATGACGCTTTCCCGCACCAGATAGGTCAGGAGCCAATTGGTCCCCTTCACCGGTACGTAGCTGAGTGTTTCCTTGATTTCATTATACGTAAAGGAAACCTCTCCGCCCTGTCCCGAAGCAAAATCCTCCTTCACCTTCTCGTAACTGTATCCCTCGTCGTATTCCGCATGCTGCAAAGCCTCCAGAAGATTATCCTCCACTGCAAGACCGCCGAGGACCGTATTGCTGAGAGCGATACCGTCCGAGGTATAAAGATTGCAAAATGTCATATCTTCGGCTTTGGATTGGAGGGAAACGCCCTGGAGCATTTCCTCCATATCGATCTCCATAAAGCAGGCCAGGAAGGCATCTCCCTGAAACGGGATCGAATCCACCGGAACCGCAATAATGACCTTCTTATCTATGGTGTTCAGATTCAGAATGGAGATCTCCGGTTCTGAGATGGTCTTATAATCGAACTGATAGTCGTCTATGTTGTCTCGGTTTCCCAGAGAAGTATGGATCACACCCTTCGTATCCACAAAGGCAAATGCCTCCAGCTTATACAGCTGCTTCATCCTGCTCTGATAGGACTGAAGGCTTTCATCATCCTTCAGGTCCGCTTCCGTCATAAGTCCGATGGCAACCTGCAGGTCATTGATCCGGTTTTCCAGATTACGTTCCACAACCTGCTCCCGCCGACCGGCCAGCTCATCCAGGTACAGGGAGCTGACGGAACGAACTGCCTTCTCCGTATCCTCTTTGGCGTTTCGTCCCAGCCAGAGATTCCCGAACATAAAGGCCAGTACCACGATCACCCCGACGATCACCGAGACCAGGATCGTTTTGTTTCTCTTCTTCCCCATTCCCGATCCTTCCATCATGACAAGATTTCACGCAACGTACGCATGATCTCATTGATATCATATGGCTTTGCCAGATGGTCATTCATGCCGGCCTCCAGCGACGCCTTCCTGTCTTCTTCAAATGCATTTGCCGTGACCGCAATGATGGGAACCTCCGCCTTCCCCGGATCCTCCAAGGCGCGGATCCTCCGCGCGGCCTCACAGCCATCCATTTTCGGCATCTGTACATCCATCAGGATCACATCATAATATCCGGCCGGAGAATCCTGCATCCTCCGAACCGCTTCCGTTCCGTCTCCGGCAATATCCACTGCAAATCCGGCATCCTCCAGAATCGCAGCCGCGATCATCTGGTTCATCTCATTATCCTCTGCCAGAAGCAGGCGTCTTCCGCTGAAATCCACCTTCACCTCTTCCGGTTCTTCAGCTTCCTCTGCCGTCCGGAAGGGTTCTGCCAGTACATTCCTCAGCTCCGACATAAACAGCGGTTTGGAGCAGAAGCCGGTAACCCCCGCCTCCCTGGCCTCATCCTCGATATCAGCCCAGTCATAGGCCGTCAGGATAATGATGGGCGTATCGTCTCCGATCACCTTACGGATCTGCCTGGCGGTTTCGATCCCGTTCTGATCCGGCATCAGCCAGTCAAGAATATAAACCTGAAATGCATCCGCATGCTCATAAGCATCCTTCGCCCGGACCACAGCCTCTCGTCCGTAGTTGGTCCATTCGGGCCGGATTCCGATCTCCCGAAGCATGGAGCTGATGGACAGACAGGTGTTGGTATCGTCATCCGCCACCAGGGCCCGCAGCCCCTGCAACTCAGGCAGTGGAACGAACTTCACCGTCTTGCTGCTGATCCTGCACGGGATATTCACGATAAATTCACTGCCCCTGCCCACTTCGGATTTTACGGAGATCGTACCTCCCATCATATCCACGATATTCTTGGTGATGGCCATACCCAGGCCGGTTCCCTGAATCCCGCTGACGGTACTGCTCTTCTCCCGGGTGAAGGCATCGAAGATATCCCTCTGAAATTCCTCGCTCATGCCCATGCCGTTGTCCTTGATCCGGAATTCGAAGTTCGCTGTCTCCGAAGACTCGGATGGCCGCTCGATCACACGGAAGCTGATGGTTCCGCCATTGGGTGTGAATTTGATGGCATTGGAGAGAATGTTCAGAAGTATCTGATTCAGACGAAGTCTGTCCGTAACGATATCCTCATGGATCACATCCTGCGTATCGATAAACAGCTCCAGCTGTTTTGAGGATGCACTGGACTGAATGATCGTTCTGAGATCATGAATGATATCCGGAAGATGTGCATCGGCTTCGTCTATGGTCACCTTTCCGCTCTCGATCCGGCTCATGTCCAGAACATCATTGATCAGCGAAAGCAGATGCTGGCTGGATGTGGAAATCTTTCCCAGATAGTCCTTCACCTGTTCCTTATTATCGATATGGGACGCCGCAAGCGCCGTAAAGCCGACGATGGCGTTCATCGGCGTGCGGATATCATGTGACATATTATTCAGAAATGTGGTCTTGGCCCGGTTTGCCTGCTCCGCCGAGATCAATGCGTTGGACAGAGCCTCCTGGCTGTCCGCCAGCTCCCGGTTCTTCTCCTCAAGCCGGATCCGAACTTCCTCCTTCTCCTTCGACTCCTTCTTCGTTCTTCTTATATCGCGGATCAGCAGGAACATGATCAGTGCCACCACCGCCAGGATCACTACAGCAAAGGTCATAACATGATCCCGGATCAGATCCAGGAACCCATAACTGTAAAGCCCACCGGTATAATGAAATGCACGATTCTGTGCATAGTCCGCTCCGATCACGTTGATGCCGCGGTTCAGAAGCTTCAACAGACCTTCATTTCCGATCTTTACGCCGAAGCAGCGGTCATCATTCTGATTCATCTGACGAAGAGAGAGCAGCTTATAGCGGCTGTTCTTCAGAATATCATTGGCACGAAGCCCGTTCAGTGTTGTACAGCTGACCTTCCCGGACAGAACCGCATCCAGACAGTCATCGACGGAATCGAAATAGGTGATCTGGGAATCGGGGAAGTTCGTCCGGACATAGTAATACTGCATCCTGTTATTCTTATTGACCGCAAAATTCTCTGTCGTTCCCGCGTCATACGTTCCCTTAAAAACAATCCCCGTGGGAGCCGAGGCCACGGCATTGGACTGATAGATCCCGCTTTCCTCCGAGTAATACAGACCTCCGCCCACCGGGAAAGCCACATCTATGGTGCCCTCTCCCATGCTTTGGATCATTTCATCATAGGAAGCATAACCGGTATAGGTCACCTTAATATCTGAGATCCCCAGCTCATTCAGTATCTGGGGTATGATGTCCCTGACCAGTCCGGTGACCTGTCCGTCATCATCCGTATCGCAATAGGGAAGGTAATTCTCCAGATATCCCACCGTGAGGGAATCATGGCTCTGAATCCACTCCCTCTCAGCTGCCGAGAAGGCTCTCGCAGTAACACTGATGGAATAATATTTGGCGCTGAGGGAATTCAGATAATTCGGTTCCTCCGCCGCCAGAAGGCTCTGGGCGGAATTCAGCTCCTTCAGAAGCTCCGGCCGGTTCTTATTCACACAGAGATAATACTCCGAAGCCCCGAAGGCGCAGAGCACCTCTCCGTGCTCTCTGCCGTGAGCCCCGTCGCTCTCTGCCACGTATACATCCAGTTTATTGGAATCAAACTGAGTGAACATCTTCTCGTGATCCGAGAAGGTGACCACCTCCGCCTTCACATGATGATCATCCAGATACTGATTCAGGACTCCCACCATCGCACTGTCCAGAACGCCGATCTTCTTTCCGTTCAGCGTGGACGGATCCGCCGTGATATCCGTCTTCGAATCATTTTTTACAAGATAATAGGATTCTTTCCCCATGATGGAATCCGGATAACCCATCAGATCCGCCCGATCCTCTCTCCAGGCAAGGCCTGCCAGAAGATCGATCTTTCCGTCCAACAGCATCTGATACAGGTCTCCGAAGCTTCCGTAGACATACTCATATTTCCAGCCGGTATATTCGGAGAGCTTGCAGTAGTATTCATAGGCATACCCGGTTTTCACCTTGCCTTCCGCTGCACCCTCCTGGAATACTTCATTTTCGTAGTAGCCGACCCTGACGATCTCAGGCTCCGTCTCCTCCGCAGCATATACCCGTGCCGGAATAAGCATGATAAGAACGAACAG
>CADBOW010000030.1 GCA_902796375.1 uncultured Lachnospiraceae bacterium
AATTCCATGCTGCATCTTCCGGCCATCGCGCATGAGATCGGTTTTGACTTCGACATTTCCTTTGCAAATCCCATCAGTGAGAAGACACCGAACCTGTGTCACCTGGCACCGGCAGGCCCCACCTACATGGAGGATCTGAACGAGGCCGGCGGCGTATATGCGGTGGTGAAGGAGCTGTGCGATCTGGGACTCATCAATGAGGACTGTATGACGGTTACGGGAAAGACCATCGGAGAGGCAGTGAAAAATGCAGTGAACCGGGATCCGGAGGTGATCCGTCCCACGGACAATCCGTATTCCAAAACCGGTGGACTGGCAGTTCTGAAGGGCAACCTGGCACCGGACGGCTCTGTGGTAAAGCGCTCGGCCGTAGTGCCTGAGATGCTGAAGCATGAGGGCCCTGCAAGAGTCTTTGATTCGGAAGAGGATGCCATCGAGGCAATCCTCGGCGGAAAGATCGTGGAAGGTGATGTGGTGGTTATCCGGTACGAAGGACCGAAGGGCGGTCCGGGCATGCGCGAGATGCTGAATCCCACCTCAGCCATTGCAGGTATGGGACTTGGCTCCACAGTGGCGCTGATCACAGACGGACGTTTCTCCGGCGCCAGCCGCGGAGCATCCATCGGACATGTATCTCCGGAGGCGGCAGTGGGCGGCCCCATCGCACTGGTGGAAGAGGGCGACCTGATCGAGATCGATATCAACAGCTACAGCATTAACCTGAAGGTGAGCGAGGAAGAGCTGGCAAAGCGGAAAGCTGCATGGACGCCACGGGAACCCAAGGTGAATACGGGCTATCTTGCAAGATATGCTTCCATGGTGACCAGCGGAAACCGCGGAGCTATCCTGGAGATCCCGAAGGCATAAACGAAAGTAAACAGGCGCGAAACAGATCATCTTTTTTCTTGCCACGGAAAATAAATAGTGCTATAGTATTGACATTTCTTACAGAACGGCTGAATCAGCTGCGAGGAGGATTATAATTATGAAACAGTTAACAGGATCGGAAATCGTTATCGAATGTCTGAAGGAACAGGGCGTAGATACCGTATTCGGTTATCCGGGCGGTACCATTCTGAACATTTACGACGAGCTGTATAAGCATTCCTCAGAGATTCATCATATTTTGACCAGTCATGAGCAGGGCGCAGCCCATGCGGCTGACGGTTATGCAAGAGCCACCGGAAAGGTGGGCGTCTGTATGGCAACCAGCGGACCCGGCGCAACCAACCTGGTAACCGGTATCGCTACTGCGTACATGGATTCGGTTCCGCTTGTGGCGATCACCGCAAATGTAGGTGTTGCTATGCTGGGTAAGGACAGCTTCCAGGAGATCGATATCGCGGGAGTGGTAATGCCCATTACGAAGCACAGCTTTATCGTAAAGGACGTTCATCAGCTGGCAAATACCATCCGCCGTGCATTTACCATAGCAAAGAGCGGACGTCCCGGCCCGGTTCTTGTGGATATCACAAAGGATGTTACAGCTGCAAAGGCAGACTATTCACCGAAGAAACCGGAAGCCATCCGTCGTGTTACGGATACCATTCGTCAGGAGGATATTGACAAGGCAGTATCCATGATCAAGGCATCCAAGCGTCCCTTCGTTCTGGTGGGCGGCGGAGCAACCATCGCCGGAGCATCCGCAGAACTGAAGACCTTTGTGGATCTTATCGATGCACCGGTATGTGATACGCTGATGGGAAAGGGTGCATTTGACGGCACCAGCAGCCGGTATACCGGAATGATCGGTATGCATGGAACCAAGGCATCCAACTTCGGCGTAAACAAAGCGGATCTGCTGATCGTAGTCGGCGCCAGATTCTCCGATCGTGTGATCGGAAATGCCGCAAAGTTCGCAAACGGAGCACAGATCCTGCACATCGATATCGATGCGGCAGAGATCAATAAGAATATTATCGCCGATGCCTCCGTGATCGGAGATGCGAAGGAGATCCTGAAGAGGATCAATGCGGAGCTTACACCTTCCAGGAAGGCATCCTGGATGAAGGAGATCCGTACGCTGGTCAAGGATTATCCTCTGGAATATGACATGAAGCACCTGACAGGTCCGGCCGTGATCAGTAAGATCTACGAGGCCACCAAGGGGAAAGCCATCATTACAACCGATGTAGGACAGCATCAGATGTGGGCGGCTCAGTATTATCATTACGCGAAGCCGCGTCAGTTCCTCTCTTCCGGAGGACTGGGAACCATGGGCTTCGGTCTGGGCGCCGCGATCGGTGCGAAGACAGGTCAGCCCACGAAGACGGTCATCAATATTGCCGGTGACGGATGCTTCCGTATGAATCTACAGGAGCTGGCAACCGCTGCCCGTGAGAATACACATATCATCGAGATCATCATCAACAACCAGGTTCTCGGAATGGTACGTCAGTGGCAGACCCTGTTCTACGGAAAGCGTTATTCCAATACCATGCTGAATGACAAGGTCAGCTTCCAGAAGGTATCCGAGGGCCTTGGAGCAACGGCATATACCGTTCAGACCCTGGAGGAGTTCGATCAGGCACTGAAGGCTGCATTAAAGGGCAAGGGCCCCCAGGTCATCGACTGCCGGATCGGCATGGATGATAAGGTATGGCCGATGGTGGCACCCGGTGCTGCGATCGAAACATGCTTCGCATCCGAGGATGAGTTGAAGTGAGATAACAGCCGAAAGTCCTGCGCATTCCTGCTTGCAGAAAATGCTAAGGACCTTACGGCTGAAGACAGTCATAGAGCGGAGCAATCCGATTATCTGTTTATAAATGAATTATAAAAATGGAGGAAATATAAAATGGCACGAGTTTACAATTTTTCAGCAGGACCGTCCGTACTTCCGGAGGTCGTTCTGAAGCAGGCGGCAGAAGAGATGATGGACTACAAGGGAAGCGGCATGAGCGTTATGGAAATGAGCCACCGCTCCAAGGTGTATGACAACATCATCAAGGAAGCAGAGCAGGATCTTCGGGATCTTATGAACATCCCGGATAACTACAAGGTACTTTTCCTGCAGGGCGGTGCTTCCCAGCAGTTTGCAGCAGTTCCGATGAACCTTATGAAGAACGGTGTGGCTGATTACATTATCACAGGTCAGTGGGCTAAGAAGGCATTCCAGGAAGGAAAGAAATACGGCAAGGCAGTAGCCATCGCATCTTCCGAGGATAAGACATTTTCCTATATTCCGGACTGCTCCGATCTTCCCATCGATGATGATGC
>CADBOW010000031.1 GCA_902796375.1 uncultured Lachnospiraceae bacterium
CGCTATGATCGAACGAATCTGTCCGCTCTTCTCAGCGGAGCCCGCGGCCATCGGATAAAGCGCATCCTCCTCCGGTGCAAGGGAAAATCCCACCACATCCGCTCCGGCCAATGCCAGGATCCGACAGAGCCAGCTTCCCTTAAATCCCGTGTGGCCGGTTACCAGGATCCTTTTATCCTGAAAAAAAGCAAGTTCCTGTCTGGTCATACGCCCTTCTCCCACTTCATCCAAGGTGCTTCATGATTCGTGATCATCCGGTCCAGAAGATCCATCTCCCGCTTCGTATCCATGCACTGCCAGAAGCCGTCATATTCAAAGGCGGACAGCTGGCCTTCCTTTGCAAGGCGCCGCATGGGTTTCTGTTCGAAAATGGTCTGGTCATCCTCCAGATAATCAAATACCGCCGGCTCCATCACCATATATCCGCCGTTGATCCGGGCGGAATCCGTCTCCTCCTTCTCACGGAAGGAGGTGATCAGCTTGGAATCCTGGTCCACATCCAGTACCCCGAATCTCTGTCCGAAACGGATCGCCGTGATGGTAGCTGTCTTTCCCTGTGATTTATGGAATTCAAGAAGCTCGTTCATGTCAATGGTACAAACTGCATCTCCATAGGTCAGCATGAAGGTTTCATCGCCGATGTATTTGTGCACCCGACGGATACGTCCTCCGGTCATGGTATCAAGTCCGGTGTCCACAATGGTCACCTTCCAGGGCTCAGCCACATTATTATGGACCGTCATGCGGTTTTCATCTGTAAAATCAAATGTGATATCACTGTTATGCAGATAATAATTTGCAAACCACTCCTTGATGATATGCTGCTTATATCCGGCACAGATGATAAAATCATTGAATCCATGATAGGAATACTCCTTCATGATATGCCACAGGATCGGTTTTCCGCCGATCTCGATCATGGGCTTCGGCCTCAGATGACTCTCCTCACTGATCCGGGTCCCGTAACCGCCCGCCAGAATAACTACCTTCATAGTCTGTCCCCCCAAAATCATTACAATGCCTTGATCCGCTCCATAGCCTCCACGGAATTCTCATAGCTTCCGAATGCGGTCAGGCGGAAATATCCTTCTCCGCTGGGGCCGAAGCCGGAGCCCGGAGTTCCCACTACATTTGCCTTCTCCAGCAGATAGTCGAAGAATTCCCAGGAACTCATTCCATCCGGCGTCTTAAGCCAGATATAAGGTGCATTTACGCCACCGGATACCGTATATCCTGCTGCTTTCAGTCCGTCATAGATCACCTTTGCATTATTCATATAATATGCGATCTGTTCCCTGGTCTGTTTCTGGCCTTCCTCGGAATAAACCGCCTCTCCTGCTCTCTGGATAATGTACGGCGCTCCGTTGAATTTCGTACCATGACGACGCGCCCACAGACTGTGCAGCGATACACCGTCAGCGTCCTTCAGGTCCTTCGGGATCACGGTATATCCGAGACGGGTACCGGTGAAGCCTGCATTCTTGGAGAAACTCCGGATCTCGATGGCACAGGTTCTGGCACCCTCACACTCAAAAATGGAATGCGGTACACCCGCTTCACTGATATATGCTTCATATGCAGCATCATAGATGATCACTGCATGATTTTGATTTGCATAATCCACCCATTCCTGCAGTCCCTCCTTGGAGATCATGGCTCCTGTGGGGTTGTTCGGGAAGCAGAGGTAGATGAGATCCGGCACTTCCTTCGGAAGCTCCGGTGCGAATCCATTCTCAGCCGTACAGGGCATGTAGATCACGTTGCTCCAGAGTCCGGTTGCCTCATCGTAGGTTCCGGTGCGGCCGGCCATGACATTTGTATCCACATAAACCGGATATACCGGATCACATACAGCGATACGGGTATCTGCGGCAAATATCTCCTGAATATTTGCGGAATCACTTTTGGCACCGTCCGACACAAAGATCTCATCTGCGGATATATCCGTTCCCAGAGGCCGGAATACCTTTTCAGCAATGGTGTTTCGAAGGAAATCATATCCCAGATCCGGAGCATAACCACGGAAGGTTGCAGCGTCGGCCATCTCATCCGTAGCCTTATGGATCGCATCGATCACCACCGGACACAGAGGCTGTGTGACATCCCCGATCCCAAGACGGATGATCTTCTTATCCGGATTTGCTTCCGTA
>CADBOW010000032.1 GCA_902796375.1 uncultured Lachnospiraceae bacterium
GGAGTGCGGACGTGCTGGTGACCAAGCCCAGCGAGTTGTCCTTCTATCCGATCCCGAAGCTCTTCATCCGGAGAGTGGGCGGACATGAGCAGTGGGGAGCGATCCATTCGGCGGAGATCGGTGACGGAACACTGGAGCTGCAGGATATCCCCCACGTATTGCAGATGCTGGAGCTTTTTATAGAAGATGAACACATGCTGGAGGATATGTGCGAGAACATCCTCAGGAACAAGAAGATGGGGATCTATAATGGGGCCTACAAAGCTGTAGAGCTTGCGATGAAGCTGAAGGAAGAGAGCGGACAGAAGGAAGCGGAGGCAGAAGACGGCCAGCTGGCGGCGGATGCGTAGGCAGCCGGATGGCGGCGGATGCGTAGGCGGACGAATGAAAGCGGACGCATAGAGCAGCTGGATGTCGGATGAAGCATCGTGCGGGAGGAAACCGATGCATGATCCGGATGGCTGCGGTAACTACAGGGGGTAAAGAAAGGAGAAGCGTATGAAGCTTGGCTTTAAGGAGAAAGCAGCTTACGGTCTGGGGGCCGTAGGAAAAGATATGGTCTACATGCTGTCGGCCAGCTATATTCTGTACTATTTCCAGGATATCATGGGGGTATCGGCGGTTGCCATGGGCGTGATCCTGCTGGTGGCGCGGATCTTCGATGCATTTAACGATCCCATCATGGGAATCGTGGTTGCGAAGACCCATACACGCTGGGGAAAGTTCCGTCCGTGGCTGATGATCGGAACTCTTACAAATGCAGTGATCCTGTTCCTTATGTTTGCAGCACCTCCGTCACTGGATGGCGGCGGGTTGGTGGCATATGCGGCAGTGACCTACATCCTCTGGGGTGTAACCTATACCATGATGGACATTCCCTACTGGTCCATGATCCCGGCCTTCACCAAGGGCGGACGGGAGAGAGAGGGACTTACCACACTGGCCAGATCCTGCGCGGGCATCGGCTCGGCGCTGGTAACGATCTTCACCATGATGATCGTGCACATGCTGGGTGGGGACGGAACGGAAGGTGAACGTACCGGCTTCCGCTGGTTCGCACTGATCGTTGCGGTCCTGTTCGTGATCTTCATCATCATCACCTGCATTTCCATCAAGGAGCAGTCTACGGTAAATATGGAGTCGCCCACCGTAGGGCAGATGTTCAAGGCACTGATCTCCAACGATCAGGCGATGACCATCGTGATCGCCATCGTACTGATCAACACGGCCATTTACATCACCTCCAATCTGGTCATTTATTTCTTCAAATATGATTTCGGCGGCGAGACCTGGTATAACAGCTACACCCTGTTCAATATGTTCGGCGGTGCGATCCAGATCCTGTCCATGATGCTGGCTTACCCGATCCTTCGAAAGAAGATGTCCAATACTAAGATCTTCTACATCACGCTGACCAGCGCCATCATCGGGTATCTGGCGCTGCTGGGAATCGCATTTCTCGGCATGTCAAATGTTTATATCCTCTTCATTCCGGGCTTCTTCATCTTCGCGGCAAATGGCGTGCTGCAGGTGCTGACCACCATTTTCCTGGCAAATACCGTGGATTACGGTGAGATGAAGAACGGACGCAGGGATGAGTCGGTGATCTTCTCCATGCAGACCTTTGTGGTGAAGCTGGCATCGGGCGTTGCGGCATTTGTTGCGGCCCTCTGCCTTTCCATCAACTCCCTGTCCAATGAGAGCACCACGGAAGCGGAGCAGGCCATGGATCTTTCGAAAAATGTGGCAGACAGCGCGAAAATGGGTCTCCGCATGACCATGACACTTCTTCCGATCCTGGGGCTGTTCATAGCAATCCTGGTATTCCGTAAGAAATTCATACTGACGGACGAAAAGGTGGAAGAGCTGGCAAAAGAGATCGCAGTGAAGCGCCGGGGCGAGATGGAGAAAACGCAGGAAGAAGGAAAAGCATAAAACCGGACAGAGAAGGGGCGAAGAATTTGGGGGAGGTTGCGGATGGTAAGAAAGATCAAAGACAGACTTTTTATTCTGGATACGGAACATACAACCTACGCATTTCGGGTGTTGCCGACGGGACAGCTGGAGCATCTGTATTACGGTGCGAGGATCACCATTGATGACCATGAGGCCGGCGAAGCTGCCGGCCTTGCGGAGAGGCATGCATTTCCGCCGGGGAACACATGCCTGTATGATGACGAAGAGAAGAGGTATACGCTTGAGGACATGCGTCTGGAGTATTCGGCGCCGGGGAAGGGAGACCTGAGAGAACCGGCGGTTGTGGTGCGCCACGCAGACGGAGCGCGTACCTCTGATTTTGTTTTTTCGGCTGCGACATTGAAGGCGGGAACTGTAGAACTTCCCGGACTTCCCACATCCTATGATCCCGGGGCGAAGCGGACCGCGGGGGATGCGGCGAAAAAGACCGCAGAGGCAGAGGCGGCAAAGCAGCCCCGCGGCATCCGGGCCCAGACTCTGGTGATCACCATGTATGATCACGCCTATGATCTGGAGCTTACATTGAATTATACGGTCTATCCGGCCTGTGATGTGATCACACGGTCAGCGGTACTGAAGAACTGCAGCAGCACGCCGGTGACGGTGGAACGGCTGATGAGTCTCTGTCTGGATTTTGATGCGGAGCCATATTTTATGTCAACCTTTAACGGGGCATGGATCAGGGAAATGCATCGCACGGACGCACCGGCAGCGGCAGGAAAGCTGGTGAATGCCACGACCTCAGGCATTTCCTCCAATCGGGCCAATCCCTTCGTGATGCTCTCGAAGCCGGGTAC
>CADBOW010000033.1 GCA_902796375.1 uncultured Lachnospiraceae bacterium
ATAACATCAAAAAGCGACCCCTGGGGGTCGCTTTTCCTGTTCATCTGTTCCGTATGGAACTATACTGTGCGGATCTATGATGTACGGATCCATGCTGTACGGATCTCTGCTATATGGATCTCTGCTGTATGGATCTCTGCTACACTGACCTATGCTATACGGATCCATGCTGTACGGATCCACGCTACTCCGTCACATCCTCCGGAATGAAGGTTGTGATCCCGGACAGATCGATCTTCGCATCCTTCACCAGGCGGTTGGCCTGGCGCTCGATACAGCGCTCGAAGAAATTACGGACCTCACGGGCATTTGCGAAATGCTCCGTCTTGTCCTCCACGATCCTCCGGAAATGTTCCCGAACCACAGCATCCGCTTCCTCCGTCAGGTGGAAGTCCTGGCTGCTGCACATGGACGAGAAGATCCGGTATAATTCCTCCGGCGTGTAGTCCGTAAAGTCTATAAACTTGTTAAAACGGGACCGGAGTCCGGGATTGGACTGCAGGAATTCTTCCATGGGCTCCGTGTAACCGGCAACGATCACCACGAAATCCTTCCGGTCATCCTCCATCCGCTTCAGCAGCGTATCAACTGCCTCCTGGCCGAAATCTCCGCTCTCCTTCTTATTTGTCAGCGTGTACGCCTCATCTATGAACAGAACGCCTCCCAGCGCACTGTCGATCACCTCATGGGTCTTGGCTGCGGTCTGTCCCACATAGCCTTCCACCAGTCCTGCCCGGTCCACCTCCACCAGCTGTCCCTTGCTGACTACGCCAAGGGCCCGGTACAGCTTCGCCAGAAGCCGTGCCACTGTGGTCTTGCCGGTTCCCGGATTCCCGGAGAATACCAGATGCAGGGACATATCCGGCTGAGCGAGTCCCATCTTCTCACGCATCTTCCTGACCCGGATCACATTGATCAGGTTGTTCAGATTCTTCTTTACGCCCTCCAGTCCGATCAGCTGGTTCAGCTCCTCCAGAAGTTCCTCCACACTGGACTGCATCGGCTCCGGAGAAACATCCTTCTTCTTCGGTTCGGTCTTCTTCTCCACGCCCTGTCCGGTGGCGCGGATGCCCTTCTTCTCCTCATGGATCTCGGGCACATCTCTCTTCTTCTGCTTTTCCTCCGGAACCGGATCATCCTGGAAATAGGATGCCGCCACCGTCATATCCACCGTGGCATCCGGACGCGGCTTCGGCGGCCGGTCGACCCTCCGGGGCATGCCGTAACCCGGCATTCCCTTCGGCCCCTTCCGAAGGGGGTCCTCCATATGGTATAACCCGTAGGCCTTCAGATAATCATTTAAAATGTTGATATAATCCGTGATCTTTCTGGATTCCTCGTCACTGATCCCGGCAAATGCGATAAAGGCCAGTCCCAGATCCCGGTAGCTGTTCACGATGAATCTGGAAATGGAGACTCCGGTGGAGGACCGGCGGGATTCGGGGGAAAGATCGTCCTTTACGAAATACTTCAAAGAGTCCGGTATCCGGGACAGAAGGTCCGGATCCAGACTGTTCTCATTTCTGAAGCTGAAAAACTGTTCTGTTGTAAGACGGATCTGCAGGATCTCGTTGACGAAAGCCACCTGCCGAACGGCTTCGGAGCTGTCCGGATCATAAAGATATCCCAGAAAGACCAGAAGATCGTATTTCAGCAGTTCACGAAGCGTGATGGCCGCATCCTTCGGGTAGGTCCCGTTGATCTTTCGGCCGATCTCATCCGCATACGAAAAACAACAGCTGATCATGTACCCCGGACCGAAATCAGTCGGCAGTACGGGGACAGCGTTTTTCGTAGGGTTCGTAGGTGCGTTCTGCCATGACGGACCGATAAGCAGGTCGTATAATCTTGTCCACATTGATCAATTCCTCAATTCTGTGTGCCGACCAGCCCACGATACGTGCGATCGCAAAGATAGGCGTATAGAGCTCTGTCGGAATTCCAAGCATATTATACACAAATCCGCTATAGAAGTCCACATTTGCGCTGACACCTTTATAGATTTTTCTTTTCTCCGCTATGATCTCCGGCGCCATTTTCTCGATGCTCTCATAGAGCTCGAATTCCTTCTCCAGGTGCTTCTCCACCGCCAGCTTCTCCACAAACTGCCGGAACACCCGAGCTCTCGGATCCGAGACGGAATAAATGGCATGGCCCATACCGTAGATCAGCCCCGCCCGGTCAAAGGCCTGACGGTCCACGATCTTCGCCAGATAATCCCTCAGCCGGTCCCTGTCGCCGTAATCCGGAACATGGGCGCGGATATCATCCATCATCTGCATTACCTTCAGGTTCGCTCCCCCGTGCTTCGGACCCTTCAGCGAGGACAGCGCCGCTGCCATAACGGAATAGGTATCCGAACCCGCAGAAGAAACCACACGGGTGGTAAATGTGGAATTGTTTCCGCCGCCGTGCTCGGCATGCAGCACCAGCGCCGCATCCAGCACCTGCGCCTCCAGAATGGAATACTCCTTGTTGGGGCGAAGCAGACGGAGGATATTCTCTGCCGTGGATATGTTGCGGTCCGGAAAATGGATATACATACTCTCGTCCCGCTCATAATGATTGTAGGCACAGTAGCCATAGACCGCCAGCATGGGGAATTCGCTGATCAGCTTCAGGCACTGCTCCAGAACATTCGGGATGGACAGATCCGATACATTATCATCATAAGCGGAAAGTGTAAGCACAGACTTGGTCATGGAATTCATTATGTCATGACTGGGTGCCTTCATGATAACGTCCCGGGTGAAATTCGTTGGAAGCGTCCTGAGCGAGCCCAGAACCTTCTTGAAATTCGCCAGCTCATCGTCCGTGGGAAGCTCGCCAAACAGAAGAAGGTATGCCACCTCCTCGAAGCCGAAGCGCTTGAAACCGAAATCCTCAACCATATCGATCACATTGTAGCCGCGATACCACAGCTGGCCGTCGCAGTGGACCTCCTTATCCCCCTCCATCCGGGAGGAAACGATCTTGGAAATGTTGGTCACTCCGGTGAGAACTCCCTTTCCGTTCTTATCACGAAGTCCCCTCTTTACACCATACTGTTCATAGAGTCCCTCGTCCACCTCATCGGCGCTTCTGCAGACTGCTTCATATACCTTCGAAAATTCCTTAACATTCATGCATCTCCCCCCTGTATCCTTCCATATTTCCCCAAATGTAACAAACTGACTATGCTTCCGGATTGGTCAGCAGAGTATTCTCGCTGGAATTCAGGATCTCCATAAATTCCTCTCCGGTTATGGTCTCATTTTCATAGAGATGCTTCGCGATCTCATGCAGCTTCTGGATATTCTGCTGCAGGATCTCCTTCGCCTTCTCATGCTGTTTCTTCACGATATCAACCACCATGCGGTCGATCCTGGTCTGGGTCTCGGGTGCACATACCAGTGATGTATCGCCGCCCAGATACTGATTGGTCAGAACCTCCATGGCTACCATATCAAACTCCTCCGTCATACCGAAGCGGGTCACCATGGCACGGGCCAGCTTGGTGGCCTGCTCTATGTCATTGGAAGCGCCGGTGGTGATCTCGTCGAAGATCAGCTCCTCCGCCGCCCGTCCGCCGGCCAGAGTGGTCACCTTATTCAGGATCTCCGTCCTGGTCATCAGATTCCGGTCATCCTCATCCACCTGCATGGTATACCCAAGGGCCCCGGAGGTCCTGGGAATGATGGTGATCTTGGTCACAGGGGCGGACTGAGTCTGCATGGCCGCAACCAGTGCATGGCCCACCTCGTGATAGCTGACCACCAGCTTCTCCTTGTTCGTAAGGATCTTGTTCTTCTTCTGGTATCCGGCGATGACAACCTCCACGGATTCCATCAGATCATCCTGCTGAACCACCTTCCTGCCCTCCCGCACTGCGCGAAGAGCAGCTTCATTTACGATATTTGCAAGCTGCGCCCCGGAGGCACCGGAGGCGGTCTTGGCTATGGTTTCAAAATCCACATTTTCAGAGATGCGGATCTTCTTCGCATGTACCCGAAGGATGTCGATACGTCCCTTCAGATCCGGAAGCTCCACAGGAATCCGGCGGTCAAACCGTCCCGGTCGGAGCAGCGCCGGATCCAGAGAGTCCGGCCGGTTGGTGGCCGCAAGGATCACCACGCCGGTATTTCCCTCGAAGCCGTCCATTTCCGAAAGCAGCTGGTTCAGCGTCTGCTCCCGTTCGTCATTGGTGGACAGACTGTTATCTCTCTTCTTTCCGATGGCATCGATCTCATCTATGAAAATGATACACGGTGCCTTCTCCTTGGCCTGCTTGAAAAGGTCCCGCACCTTGGCCGCACCCATTCCCACAAACATCTGTACAAATTCCGAACCGGAGATGGAGAAGAAGGGGACGTCCGCCTCTCCCGCCACCGCCTTTGCCAGCATGGTCTTTCCGGTTCCCGGAGGGCCTACAAGGAGCGCTCCCTTCGGAAGTGTGGCACCGATCTCGGTATATTTTTCAGGTTCGTGCAGATAGGCTACGATCTCGGTCAGCAGATCCTTCGCTTCCTCCTCGCCTGCCACATCCTTGAACCTGACATCATTTTTCGACTTTACATAGATCCGGCCGGTTCCTCTGCCCCGTCCTCCGGACATGGAGAAGGACAGCAGATCGGGATCGTCCCCACTGCGCTTGGCCAGGCGACGCATCATTAACCGCCAGATGATCACCAGCAGAAGGATCTGGATTCCGAAGGTGAGCAGATAATAGAGGATCGGATTCATGGGCTCCTCAATCTCGGCGCCGAAGGTGGCTCCGGACTTATAGAGTCTCTCATAAAGATTCGCATCCTCCATGAGTCCCGTCTTATATATCACCCCGTCCTTTCCCTCAAAGATGATCTGGGTTGAGGACAAAGCAGCTTCCTTGATTGTCTTCTCATCGATCATTTTCATGAATACATTGTATCCCACCTCGGATACCTGCTTCTTCAGAAAACGATTGTAGATCAGCACATTCATGACCCCGAAGACTGCCAGGAAAATGATCCAGAAATAGATGGTTTTTTTACGATCCGGTTGTTGCGGCATGGATTCTGCCTCCTTTTGCCTGAATTAGCACTCTTCACCTTAAAGTGCTAACCGGAATCTTAGCACAGGAACTATCCGGTGACAAGTCATTTGCCCTTTTTTAAAGAATATTTTACAGAATACCAACCCCTGCATTTACAGCATGGGTTCGATGATCTTCAGAAGGGAATCCGCCAGTTCTCCCATCACAGTTTTCTTCAGATCCTCTTCTACCACCTCATGGCTCACCTTGAAGGTCTCCCGGAAATCCAGGTACAACCGGCTGGCGGTCTTGCCATCCGAGAAATAGACCGCATCCTCGAAATGCAGGAAGAGGCTCCGATAATCCAGATTTACGGTTCCCACGATTCCCTTGTCGCTGTCGCACAGCATACACTTGGAATGCAGGAATCCCGGCGTATAGGTGTAGATCCGTACACCGTTTTTCTTCAGATGCCGGAAGGATGCCCGTGTCAGCCGGTAGACCAGCTTCTTGTCGGGAATTCCGGGGACTACGATCCGCACGTCCACGCCGCGTCGTGCCGCAATACAGAAGGCACGGGTCAGCTCGTCACTCAGGATCAGATAGGGTGTGAATACATAGAGTCTCCTCCGGGCCTGATTCACAAGCTCGATATAGACATTTTCCGAAAGAGGAACATCATCGAAGGGCTCGTCTCCGTAGGGCTGTACGAAGGCCTCGCCCCTCACCGGCTCCCGGTATCTCCGGGGCATATAATCCCTCAGCTCGTTGATCATACCTGTGAAGACTTCCTTTTCGGTCTCATTCAGCTCCGCCAGCTTCTCTTCCGTTCGTTCCGTATGGCGGTTATGCTCCACCTTCCGGTCCAGGCGGCGAAGCAGCCTGGCCCGTTTCATGTTCCGTTTATATGCCTTGATATCCACGGATTCCCACATTTCCAGGAACATAAGCGTCAGGTTCCAGACGCCGTCTCCCACCATGCGGAGTCCCGCGTCCTTCCATTTCCCATAGGGACAGTTGATATTGACATACCTGTCCGAAAGATTCATACCGCCGGTGAATCCGGTATGCCCGTCCACGATCAGCATCTTCCGGTGATCCCGATTATTCATGAAGACGGAGAAGAAGGGTACCATGCGGTTGTATTTCAGGCATTTGAAATTGGAATTGAGCTCATTCAGCTTCTTGTTGTAGTTCATCGGAAGATACTGTGAACATCCGAAATCATCATACAGAAGGCAGATCTCCACGCCATGTTCCGATTTATCGATCAGCAGATTCAGCATGGGCTCCCAGACGTCGCCCACTTCGATGGTGAAAAACTCCAGGAATATAAAATGCTCGGCATTCCGGATGGCTTCCATCATCCCCGCCAGCAGGTCCTCTCCGCAGCTGTAATACGTAAGCTCCGTATTCTGATGCACGGGAAAATACTGCTCCCGGAAGATATACTCCGCTGTTCCGGCTCCCCGCACATCCTTCTGCAGGAATGCATCCCAGGTCTTCCGGTCCTGCAAGTAGGACAGATGATATTTCACGTCTGCCGCATCCAGTCTCTTCTTAAAGCCCCGTCCGGGCTTTCTGTTTCCGAACAGATAATAAAACGGCGCGCCGAAGACCGGGAAGAGCAGGACCACAATGATCCATATGACCTTATACTCCGTCTGCTCACTCCTGTCATTCAGAAGAATGATCACAAAGACAAATGCCAGGACCCGCATGATCCAGTTCAGAACCGGTACGAACTCCACCAGCCTCGTCATGCCTATGTAGATCCATGCCAGCTGTGCACCGATCAGCAGTCCCGCAGGAACCGCCCTGCCGAACAGAAGATTCTTATATCGTTTCATGGTTGGTCTTTTCTTCTCGTTCAAAGTCTGTAAATCTCATCCTCCTGTGCCGTCCCCGCTTTCCCCGGGAAACTGAATTTCACCGGCGGCCCTGTGAACCGGGCCACCGTCCATACTCATTTTACTGCTACATATTTACGATCTCATCAATGGACTCGATACATGCATTTCTGAAACCGCAGGCTTCCAGTGCTGCCACTCCGCGGATGGTGGTTCCTCCGGGAGAGCATACCTGATCCTTCAGAACCCCCGGGTGCTCTCCGGTGGCGATCTGCAGTCCTGAAGATCCGTGAATGGTACCGCTCACCATACGATACGCCGTTGCTCTGGGGATTCCGTATTTTACCGCCGCATCTGCATACGCCTCGATCATAAGATCCACAAAGGCAGGTCCGCAGCCGGTGATGGCCATCCCCACCTTCATCAGATGAGACGGGAGCACCTCCACCGCACCCACAGCCGAAAGAAGATCCCTGGCATAGGCATTGTCCTCGGGAGTCATATTATTTGCTTCCTCAAAGAGCGTAACGCCGTCCCGGATCCGGGCCGGAGTATTCGGCATAATGCACTGAACCGCCAGATCTCCCAGACCTGCAGCTTCGAATTTCCCAAGGGAATATCCCGCAGCGATACAGATCACCGGCATCTTCGGACTCTTCTCCAGGATCACCTTTGCATTCTCCTGTACCTGTCCCGGTTTGCAGGCGATCACGATCATTTCAACCTTCTCCAGCATTTCCTCCAGAGTCTCACAGATCCCGATGCCCAGCTCATCATGCTTTGCCTTCAGCTCTTCCATGCTCGGCGTATAGGCATATGCCATATCCGGCGTCAGCTTCCCAGCTGCAACAAATCCGGAAAAAAGAGCCGAGCCCATATTACCGATCCCGATAAAACCAATGCGTTTCATAATATCCTCGTATCCTCCTGTTTTATATTTAAGGTAACTTTTCAGCTGCCTCACTCTATCTTCTCAAAATCTATGGCTCCGTGCTTGCAGACCGGACAGATGAAATCCTCCGGAAGCTCCTCGCCTTCATAAATATAACCGCAGATCTTGCATCTCCAGCCCTTCACCTGGGTCTTCTCCGGCTTCGGCTTGATATTGGCCTGATAATAGCTATAGGTTGCGGAGGGATCCTGGTTCAGGACTCCGCCGTCGGTCACATCCGCTATGAACATGGTATGTGTTCCCAGGTCCACCGTCTGTACCACCTTCCCGGATATAAATGCATTGATCCCCTTCGTGATCACATAGAGTCCGTTGTTGGAGCGGACCGCATTTGCATAATCCGCGAATTTATCCACCTCCCGGCCGGTCTGGAAACCGAAATGCCGGAACAGGGCAAACTCCGCCTTCTCCGAGATCACGGAAATGTTGAACTCGCCGGTCTCCTGAATGATGTCATGTGTATAATTTGCCTTATTCACACAAATGGAGATCCGATTCGGTGTTGTGGTCACCTGAATGGCTGTATTGATGATGCACCCGTTATCCTTCGCCCCGTCCTTCGTCTTTGCAGTCAGAACATAAAGTCCGTACCCCAGCTTATACATTGCTTCCTTGTTCATGTGCTACCTCCTTATCTTATCGTTCACACCTGTCACAGGCCCCCGCTTCTCTCCGGAAGAACAGACGTCCGTCACCCCGCGGAGACGGATCCCTCACCGCAGGATATGCTTCATTTCCCGGATCGCCGTCCGGACCCTTCGGTCAAATTGTTCGAAGAATCCCTCCGACTCATACTCCGTCACATAGAAAAGCTCCAGCAGGAACAGCATATAATTCCGGATCTGCTTCTCATCCTTCGCTTCCCTGACCTTGCGTCGGGAAAGTGTAAGGAAGTTGTGCCATTTCCGGATAAAAGCGGTATGCTCTTCAATCGGCTGGATATCGATCCACTTTTGAACTTTTACCTTGCTCCGATTCTGTTTCGTGCATTCATGAGTCTGAAGAAAATACCTGAAATCCCCGTTTTCATAGTACCGTCCCAGGGGAAACAGCCGGCAGATGCTCGGCCGATACGGATGTATGCTGCAGCGGCCTTCCTCATTCAGGAAGCCACACCCATGCTCCATATTCATATGCGGCAGGATCAGTCCGTCCAGCACAGACAGCCGGATCTCCTTCTCCACAAGCTGTGAGAAGCTCCGTCCGGTGGCCTGCTCCAGCATCCGGACATCATAGGGATCGAGAGTTATGGATGTCCCCATATCGCTGCGGCAGCATTTACTGCAGCCGTCACAGCCTCCGCAATCCGCTCTCACCATATCATTCAGTTCATAAAGGCGTCCGTCGGAGATTTCCTCCAGTGTTCCTTCCCGCAGCAACGGAACCACTCCTTTCGACCGGCATTTAAAATGATTCTACCGAACAGGCAGAATCACCCACATGTTAGTTTACATGAAAAAGGATAATAAGTAAACGAATGAAATGAACTTTTTGCAGAAAGCATTGTATTTTTTCCCTTTTTATGGTAATTTATTTCTGTTACAATGTCATAAAATACTAATAATAAAGGAAAGGATGGTTGATTTTATGGCAAACAACAATAATTCCAATGGTTCCTTCGACCCGAATCAGTACTATCAGGGACAGTACGATCAGGGTCAGTACAACCAGTACAATCAGTACAATCAGGGCCAGTATCCGAATCAGTATCAGGATCCTCAGCAGATGTATCAGCAGCAGATGTACCAGCAGCAGATGAGCCGCGGTGCTTTCGGATCAAATCAGCAGTATGCTCCCGGGATGCAGCAGACCGGACAGGTTGCAACGGATGTGAATGATGTACTCACGAAGTCATTCCTCTTCATGTTCCTTGCACTTCTGGTAACCGGTATTACCGCTCTGGCAGTTGCAAGAACCACGTTCTGGGTATCCGTAAAACAGTCACCGGCAATTCTCATCGTATTCTTTGTAATTGAGATTGCAACCGTGATCGGTGCCAATGCAGCCATGAAGCGTAACAACCTTCCGCTGTCCGCAGTTCTGTTCGGCGCCTATTCGATCATTAATGGTGTTACACTTTCCATTATCTTCCTGGCATACAGTCTCGGCTCCATCACACAGGTATTCTTCATTGCCGCAGGTATCTTCGGTGTTATGGCCTTCATCGGTGCCGTTACAAAGAAGGATCTGACGAACCTCGGAACCCTTTGCATCATCGGTCTCTTCGGTATCGTCATCGCATCGCTGGTGAACATGTTTATCGGTTCATCCACTGCGGATTATATCATCAGCATCATCGGTGTTCTCGTATTCGTAGGACTTACCGCTTATGATGTACAGAAGATTAAGAAGATGGCTGCTACAAATGTCGGATATGATCCCATGGTTATCGGTCTTTACGGTGCTATGGAGCTGTATCTTGATTTCATCAACCTGTTCCTGTATCTGCTTCGTCTGTTCGGAAAGGCAAACAACTAATAAGCAGAAACATGGAAGGGTTTCGATGGCGCCCACGGCGCACTACCCAAAAAGGTGCTTCCCCGATGGATTTCTGGGAAGCACCTTTTTGATTCTTCGTATATATTCTTTGGGGACAGGCCGGATCCAGTGATCCCGCCGTGTCCGGACCGTTTCCGATCCTTAATGGTGGAACAGCCGGATTCCGGTGAAGCACATTACGATGCCATACTTGTTGCAGGCTTCGATCACATTGTCGTCACGGATGGATCCACCGGGCTGTGCGATATAACGAACTCCGCTGCGGTTTGCACGATCCACGTTATCACCGAAGGGGAAGAATGCATCCGAGCCCAAAGCCACATCCTTATTCTGCTTCAGCCATTCCTTCCGCTCCTCCCGGGTAAACACCTTCGGCTGCTCCGTGAAATACTTCTGCCACTCGCCTTCGCCGATCACATCCTCATAATCATCACTGATATATACATCGATGGTGTTGTCACGATCCGGTCTGCGGATATCCTCCTTGAAGGGAAGGGAAAGCACCTGGGGTGACTGACGCAGGAACCATTTGTCCGCCTTGTCACCCGCCAGTCTGGTACAGTGAATTCTGGACTGCTGTCCTGCACCGATACCGATGGCTGCGCCGCCCTTCACATAGCAGACGGAATTGGACTGGGTATACTTCAGTGTGATCATGGCGATGGCCAGATCGATCCTTGCGGACTCCGGAATCTCCTTTGCCTCTGTCACAACATTTGAGAACAGCGCATCATCGATCACCAGCTCATTTCTTCCCTGTTCAAATGTAACGCCGTATACATCCTTGGTCTCCACCGGAGCGGGCACATATTCGGGATCGATCCGGATCACGCAGTAATTTCCGTTTTTCTTCTGCTTCAAAAGCTCCATGGCTTCATCCGTGAAGCCCGGTGCGATGAGGCCGTCGCTCACTTCCCGGCGGATCAGAGCTGCCGTATCCTTATCACACACATCCGACAGGGCTATGAAATCACCGAAGGACGACATACGGTCAGCACCGCGGGCGCGGGCATAGGCGCATGCCAGCGGGGAAAGCTCCCCCAGATCATCCACCCAGTAGATCTTCTTCTCCATGTCGGTCAGCGGAAGGCCCACTGCCGCACCTGCCGGAGATACGTGCTTGAAGCTGGTTGCTGCCGGAAGGTTTGTGGCCTTCTTCAGTTCCTTCACCAGCTGCCAGCCGTTCAGCGCATCCAGCAGATTGATATAACCGGGTTTTCCATTCACCACCGTGATGGGAAGGTCCTTTCCGTCCTTCATAAATACCCGGGACGGCTTCTGATTCGGATTACATCCGTATTTCAATTCCATTTCGTTCATGTCATACCTCGCTTTCCTTTCTCTAAGCTCTGTGATCATTTCCGGTCACTGATTCTTGTTGACGATCCTGGTCTCAACCGCTCCGGTGGTGATATCCACGAAACGGGTAAACAGGGACACCTTGTTATCCTCATTGATCGCATCCCATACCAGACCGGTAAATGCATCGATATCCATATCCGGGATCTCCACCGGTGTCGGTTCTCCCTCATAGCTGGGGAGTGGATTTCCGTCCTTCATATAGGTATGAATGAAATGTCCCTCTCCTGCCTTCGGGTTATCATAGCTGAAGGTATACCGGTTGCACTGGGACGGATCCCCGTTGTTGGACTTCAGAATGGACATATCATAGCTGTATCCTGCATTCCTTCCTTCTCCCTCCGACACGCCTGCCGCCGAAGCTCCGAACTTCATCCAGCCGGAGATCCTGGGGGTATAATTCGGTCCGTCCGGCTCAAACTCCCGGGTCCGAAGGGACTCCTCAAAGGTTTTTCCTGCAGAGAGGCCGTCATAGATCGTATCGGTCTGATCTCCGTTGGTTACGATGATATTTCCGTCCAGCACGCGGACCGGTGCATAGATGATAAGGCTCGGATCCTCCAGCTTCGCCGGATCAAAGGCTTCCGTACGGATCCCTTCTCCCTCGGTGACAAATACACGGTTCCGGCTGTTCTCCGACCTTCCCATGATAAAGTAAGCGCATACCGCCTTGCTCCCGTCCGGGGTGCGGCCGATCACGATCCCGCGACCGGGGTAGGTGGTAAGTCCCAGTTCCTCTGCCAGCTTTCTCTGTTCCATAGCATCCTCCTTCATTTCTGATCTGTATATTTGATTTCTGTAGTTTCCTTCCTGTCCCGCAGGATCCCCGGGCTTACATAGGTTCCGCTGAACATATCCTCCAGCAGGATCGACCTGGTCTCAAACAACTCCGTCAGCTCCGGCAGCTGAATCTGCTCCGCCAGCGTCGCAGTGTCCGAGTAAAGGTTCGTCCCCAGACCCAGCCGGTCTCCCTCAATGGTCGCTCCCAGTGCCGCAAGGGTTGTGGGGAAAAGGTCATAGGTGGAGAACACCCGGTTCTTCGACGGGTCCTTCACCTCCGCCGGGGAATTGATGACGCAGGTATAGGTCTTCCTTTGATAGGTCTCCGGCACATCCTTCGTGAAATCCTTATCCATGGTGGGATGATCACCCGTGATGATGATGGTGGTATCCTCATAGAAATCCTGCTGCTGCAGCCAGTGCACATATTCCGAAACCTGTCTCGAAGCGCAGTTCATTACATTTGCATATACATTGCCCTTAAACTCCCGGGTACATTTCGGGCAGACATATCCATCCTCGAAATGGGTATCAATGGTCTGCAGCACCAGCTGGAACGGCCGGTCACCTGCCGCCAGCTCCTTCACCTCTTCCCTGGCGTACTCGAAGAGCTTCGCATCCTCGTAGCCCCAGAACTCCCAGTAATCCTCCGGGATCCGCCCTGTCTGCCTTGCATATCCCAGATCATGGATCTCGAAATCCCCATGGGATTTGTAATAGAGAGAACAGCCTCCGAAATCCGATGCCGATCCCATCAGCAGACGGTTCCGGTATCCTTCCTTCTTCAGGATATCTCCCAGGCACAGGATTCCCGGAAAGAAATCATCTGCTTCAGACATTCCGTTCTGACCCAGCGGTGTCTTCAGCGGTAGTCCCGAGGTGGTCCCGAAAACCGCTCCCATGGTCCATACCGCCCCCGGAAGGGAGATCCCTCCGTTACAGATCCCGCTGCTGCCGGAGAAATCCTCATTTTCCTTCGCCAGCTTCGTCAGCTCCGGGATCACATTTTTCGGAAATGCACCTCCGTTTTCTTCATCCATGAAGGTAAGCTCCATGGATTCCACGTAGATCACCACCAGATTTCTCTTCTTCTCCGGAAATGTGATCTTCACCGCCCCCGGATCCACATAGTGCTCCTGGACGAAGGTGGATACATTGAAGTACCCCTTCAGGTAAGAGCCCACATCAAACCCGAACCATCCGGTAACGATCCCCATCAGAAGCACTGCCGCCGGAGTCCAGGCCAGGACCCGAAAGACCCGCCGTTTCCTGCGGGGATCGCTCCGAACGAAGTAAAGAAGAAAGGCAGCGAAGGCCGTCAGCAGAAATGCGCCTCCCACCACCAGCAGGAGGAAGCTGCGTATCATATCCGGATTTGCATCCTTCATGGAAGCCTTCAGATGCCAGAGCAGTTCATCCATGGTGAGCTCACTCCAGGAGGCCAGTGCCCAGAGGACCCCTCCTGTGAAGACCGCCGTTAGAAAGATCAGCACCAGTGTGAGGATGACCTTCCACCGCTTCAGGGGTTTCTGCTTCGTATTCTGATTTGCATCCTGCTCCTCTATGCTGTTCTTCCCAGTCTGTTCCATCGGGCAGCTCAATCTCCTGTCGATTCTTTTTTTGCCGGGCTCACATAGGAGCCGTTGTACATCCGCTCCATCATTTTCGAGCGGGCATTCAGCTTCTCCTCCAGATCAGGCAGGGTGTACCTTTCCGTCAGTGTATCCCGATCCGAGTAAAGATTCGTCCCCAGTCCCAGCCGGTCCCCCTCCAGGGTCACTCCCATGGCTGCCAGCGTGGTGGGAAACAGGTCAAAGGTGGAATACACCCTGGTCCTGGCCGGATTCTTCGCCTCCGCCACGGAATTGATGATACAGGTGTAGGTCTTCCGCAGATAGGATTCCGGTACATCATCGCAGAAATCCGTATCCATGGTAGGATGATCCCCCGTGATGATGATGGTGGTATCCTGATAAAAATCCTGCTCCTTCAGCCACTGAACGAACTCAGCCACTCTACCGGAGGAACAGTTCATGATATTGGCATACCGGTTGCTCCCGAAGGTATTGCCGCACCGGGGGCACAGATGTCCGTCTTCAAAATGTGTATCCGCCGTGAGGATCGACATGCTGAAGGGCTGATCCCCCTTTGCAAGCTCCGTCAGCTCCTCCTTCGCATAGTCGAAGAGCTTCTCATCCTCATATCCCCACCAGACCATATAATCCTCCGGAATCCGTCCGGTGTCGATGGCATAATGATAATCATGGATCTCGTGATTCCCATGATCCCGATAGTATTGCTCACGTCCTCCGAAGATGGCCTCCGAGCCGATCAGCAGCCGGTTCCGATAGCCCTCTCTCTCCAGAAGGTCTCCCAGCGTCATGATCCCCGGGAGAAAATCATCATTGACGGACATTCCGTTCTGTCCCAGCGGCGTCTTCAGGGGAAGGCCCGCCGTGGTCCCGAACATGGCGCCCATGGTCCAGACCGTACCCGGAAGGGCGATCCCACCGTTCAGCACCTTCGCATCCCCGGCGAAGCATTCATTCTCCCGTGCCAGCTGTGTCAGCTCCGGGATCACATTTTCCGGAAATGCACCTCCGCTCTCCGGATCCGTAAAGGTAAGCTCCATGGACTCCAGATAGAGCACGATCACATTTCGCTTCTTCTCCGGGAAGGTTACCGCAACCGAACCCGGATCCACATATTCATCCTCAATGAAGGAGGATACCGTCATATAACCTTTTAAAAATGGTCCGATGCTGAAGCCGTTCCAGGCTGCGATCAGTCCTCCCACCAGAATCGCCGCAGTGGCTCCCAGGGTGATCCTGGACAGGAAAATATTGCTCTCCTTTCTTCTCCGGGAACGGATCAGAAGAAATGCAGCGATCCCCGTCACCAGAACGGACACGCCCAGGGTGATCACAATGAAGGAGATGACCATATCCGGATTCGATCCCTTCATGGAGGCCTTCAGATGCCACAGAAGCTCATCCATGGTGAGCATGCTCCAGGAACATAAGGCCCAGGCGACAGCTGTCGTAAAGAAAGTAACCAGGAATAGCAGAACCAGGATCAGTACGGTCTTCCAGATCGGATATACCTTCGTCTCTTTCATAACCGTCTACCCAATCCGCTCTCCTATGGACTCGCCGTACTGTACCGGAACCTCTTCTCCCTGCTCCGAAGCAGCCAGGAACTCAGGATGAACAGCAACCTTTCCGGGTTCCACCAGAACGATGATGGTGGAGCCCCCATACAGGAATGTGCCCTTCTCTTCCCCGCGGACCACATCTGCCTTCCCGGTTTCGTGATTGGCTATCTTTCCCACCAGCATGGCGCCCACCTCCATCTGGGTCAGAACGCCGAACTGCTCCGTCCGGATACAGGTATACTCCCTGCAGTTCTCTATGAATACCGGTCTTGCCTCCAGGGCGATGGGGCGTACCGTGTGAAGCACACCGGGGATAAACCGGTTCACGGATTTCCGGCCGCTTTCCACATACCCATACCGGTGATAATGATTGACACAAAGGCGATAGACCAGACAGAGTCCGCCCTCATACCGCTTTGCAAGACGGCTGTCCCGCAGCAGGCTGCGAACCGAATATTCACTCTGCTTCACCGGGATCACCGTATCCCGGCGGATCGGCCAGACGGAAAGCAGCCCGTCACTTGGAGCGATCATCTGCTTCGGATCCTGATCCACCGGCCGAAGTCCATCCTTCACATGCCGGCAGAAGCAGTCATTGAAGCAGGTGAAGCCGTCCATCACATACTCCTCCGGATCGATCTCCGCCTTCCGGACAAACCCGGGGATCAGAAATTTCGACAGTCTGCAATCTAAAAACGCTCCGCAGATTCTGGATAGAGTTCGACTGCCGAGCGGATGAAGCAGCGCCCTTCCGGGCGCTGTATGATATAAAAAATGTAATCCGTCCATATTATCCTCACAATCCTCTGGTGATCAGGAAATACAGCATGATTCCGAATTCCACCACGCCGACTCCGATCATGATCAAGATTCCTCTGGTTCCGGCCTTTGCGATCCGGACACGGGATACAAAAAGGAATGCCGTAACTACCATTACCGCAAAATAGACCGGTGTGAAATCCACCCGGCTGACAAACCGGATCAGAAGTACCGTCGGGAAGATCAGAGCCGAAGAAGTAACCGGAAGACCCACATAGGTCTTTCTTACTCCTCCCTCCGATCTGGCCCTCTCTTCCTCAGTTACATTGAAATAAGCCAGACGGATCAGTGCCGCCAATCCGTACAGGGTAATGATCACGATGAACAGGAAAGGATACAGTATGGCTCTGTCCTGATCCACGGGATGCAGAACCGGCAAATCCACGTATTTCTCGCTGGCACGGACCAGACCGAATCCGATGGCTCCCGGCAGTACGCCGAAGGAGATCAGATCCGCCAGTGAATCGATCTGTATACCGAAGCTCTTCTCGAAGTCCGTCCGATTCTTCTTCTTTCTGGCCACCTTTCCGTCAAAAGCATCACAGAGTCCGCAGAACAGCAGGAAGAAGGCTCCCATATAAGGATGCCCGTTCCCGTAGAGCGAAACTATGATTCCAAGAATTCCGGCGATTGCCGACAGATATGTCAGAATAACCGTGTAATCAAATACTCCTATCATTTCTTCTCTCTTCTCCCTAACATCATCAGTCCGATCATCAAAGTGATCCCGCTTGTAATGATACAACAATAGAAGGAAATGCCCCGGCTCAGCATCTGTACCTGAAAGGCAAAGTCCCTCGGCATAAGATTCTTATAACCCTCGATCATCAGATAATCCGAGATCCCGATGGCTCCCGGGATCGGGATACAGGTTGATCCGATGGTCGCAAAACACTGCGTGGAAAAAAGCTCACGTACAGGTCCCATGCCGCCCAATGCACGATAGCTGAATACCGTGACCACAATCTGTGCAAACCGCTGCAGTATATTCATGAGACAGGCATTGAACCACATCCCCTTATGCCCTGCTACCACATTTACGCAGGTTTTATATTCCTCCATGACCTTCTCCAGCTTCTTCTGGATCTTCTCCTGATGCTTGACCAGATGGATCTTATGGAGGAAACTGATCATCTTCATGGCGATCCGGAATATGAATTCCCTCCTCCGGATCATCAGCACACCCAGGGTAAACAGGGTGGCAAAGATCAGAAATCCGGCTATGATAAACGCCTTGCACATGGTACTGTAACCCATGAAAACGCTCGGTGCCAGCAGGAATCCCACCACGCCGAAGAACAGCAGTCCCACGTTAAACGCAATGAAGTTGATCACCAGTGTGGCTGTGATCACCGCTCCCGGTATCCCATCCTTCATCATGAAGAAAATGATCGCCGGCTGGCCGCCGGTTCCGGAAGGCGTAATGGCCGAGAAGTAGGTATCTCCCGCCGAATACAGAAAGCCGCGCCGCATTTTCTGCGGATAGCCGCAGGTCCTGCAGATCTGCAGCAGAGATACTCCCTCAAAAAATATAAAACTGAACATACATATGCCACTCAGCGCCAGCCACCCTTTATCCGCATGCCCCAGGGATTCCATAAAATCGCTGAGGGACATTCCGCTCCGGTAGATCATAAACCAGATCGTAAATCCTGCCAGAAGAAGGGAAACCACCGCCCAGATGGCCTTTTTCTTCATATCCAATTGACTGTATTTCCTTTACCAAATTCAACTGTCGTCTTTACATACAGAGTCAGTGTATCATAAATGTTTCATAAACACAAACAGTTTCTGTCATCCCTCCGTCATCTTCACAGAATCGGTTGTTTACAAACCATCGTTTTTTCGTATAATTATATTAGTTTGTTTTCGTTTACATGATTCATAAGGTAATAGCACAGGAGGCTCTCATGATCGAGCATTATAATGCATTTATCTCATATCGTCACGCTGAAAAGGATATCGAGGTCGCCAGATCGATCCAGCGGGATCTGGAACATTTCCACATACCCATGAAGCTCCGGAAGGCACACGGCATGAAGGCCATAGATCGTATCTTCCTGGACAAGGACGAGCTGGGGACAGCCAGTGATCTGTCCTCAGAGATCGCCTATGCTCTGGAGCACGCGGATTTCCTGATCGTAATCTGCTCCACATCCACGAAGGAATCCCAGTGGGTTCCCCGGGAGATCGAATATTTCCTTCGGAACCATACCAGAAAGCAGATCACCACCGTTCTGGTGGACGGGGAGCCGGATGAAGTGATCCCCGATATCTTAAAGTATGAATATCGAACCTATACCAATGAGCAGGGACAGAGCTATACCGTACCCGTGCGTCTGGAGCCGCTTTCCTGCGATTACCGTCTTCCCCGGAAGACGGCAAAGCGGGAGGAGCTTCCGCGGCTGGCTTCCTCGCTGATCGGCTGTTCCTATGATGAACTGATGAACCGCCGGAGACAGTACCGTGTCCGCCGCATGTCCCTGATCTTCAACTCCGTCCTGGCAGCAGTGATCATTGCCGTGATCGGTATCTATCTCAATCATCGAAAGCTTCAGGAAACCTATCAGAACGCACTGATGAATCAGTCAAAATATCTTGCACACGAGTCCATGCATGCCAACGAAAATGAGCAGCGGATCCTGGCACTCCAGCTGGCTCTGGCTGCCCTGCCAACGGATGAGGAGGATTCCCGCCCCGTGATCCCGGAGGCGATCCGTGCTCTGACGGATGCAACCCTGGCCTACACCTCTCTCATGGGAAACAGCATCGAAGCCGTCTGGAATTACTCCATGGACAACACCATGTCACAGTATGAGATCTCTCCCTCGGCCTCTGCCATAGCAGCATTGGATACCAGCGGGAGTATCAAGGTATGGGACACTGCATCCCACACTGTTCTGCTGGCGCTTCCGAAGAATACCACTGCATCCGTTTCCATCCATTTCCCTACGGATGACATTCTTCTGGTGCAGGATCGGTTCGCCCTGACCGCCTATCAGCTGAAGACCGGAAGCTCTCTCTGGACCTATGAATCCAAGGACGGTTTCTCCTATGACAACACCTTCCCTGCCTTTAAGGACGGCTCCTTTCTGGTGGGCACCGGTGTGGGAACGATCCTCCGGCTTTCGAGAGAAGACGGATCCGTGATGGATAAATATACAATACGGAATGAAAATACAAATCCGTTCAATATCACCCTTTCGCCGAATGAGGAAATGATTGCCTGCACCATCATGAATAATGCGGCCTTTCAATCTCAGATCTCCGTTTATGATCTGAAGAAGAAAACCTGTGTCACGGGAACGGACTCCATAGACCGGATCCGGGATCTGTGCTGGGCGGATGATACCCATCTTATGGCAAGCATCCCTGCAAACAGTATGGGGGGCAGTCTTTCCGCCGCCGATACCTCGTATCTGGAGCCCGACCATACGACCATCCATTGTATGGATCCCGTAACCATGAAGGATATCTGGACCTACGACTTTGTCACAACGGATGTGATCGTGAAGAGTGCCTTTCTGGCACTTCCGAAGACGGAATCCATCGCCTACTATTCCGGCGACAAAGCGGAGATCCTCAAACTGAAGGACGGCGAGCTGACCGCATCTCATGTGGTAAACAGTCCCATCGTGGACATCAGTGACCGGGACGGAAACGGCTGGCCCACCTATATTACCAGAGACGGCAGCCTGGCCATCCCCGCGGGAAAGGACTCGGTGAAGCTTCTTTCCTGCCTGACGGACAATCTGGACTGGGCAATCATAAATCAGCATATCTTCGTCCATTCCTCCGGCAGCAAGGACATCATCCAGTATCAGCTGTATGTCCATGATGAGAACTGGAAGGAGATCCAGGGTTCCAAGAGTCTGGCCTCCTTCTATCAGACCTTCTATATGGAGGATGCTGTTCTGGCCATGGTGACAAAAGAAGAATCCGGAAAATTCCCCAGTGTCAAAACCACAGAGGAAACCATTCCCATCCTGACACTGATCGACCTGATGGGTGGCAGACTGCAGTATCAGATCCCTCTGGTGGATGAGAAGGGAGAGCCGTTGGCCGGAAATGATTACAACTGGCTCGGAACCGTGAATAATACATTTTACCTCTCCTTTACCGCTCAGTCCACCAGTGAGCTTACGCTGGCCGGGGTGGACCTGGGCACCGGTGAACTGAAGCTGACGCCTCTTCTGGAAAAGGCATTTTTCTACTCCGACATCCGTCGTTACGGAAATAATATCTATTATCTGGATCAGGATGAGGATTTCAGGGTTCGTGTCAACGAATATGATATTACCACCGGGAAGACCCAGGGGCATATCATTTCCGACGAACTTCAATATGCCAGCACCACATCCGATCCAATCTACCTGCCCGGTCTGAATGCCGTATATTATACCCATTCGGAGGGAGACTGGATCGTCTATATGGACGGAAAGGATTCCCAGCATTTACCGAAGCCGGAGAACTGGTCCGAAACGACCCATGTCACCTATAACGAAAAGACACATTGTCTGGCTGTCACGGACGGATTTACCATACAGCTCATCAACATGGATTCCCTGCAGGTGGTTAAGGAGCTTCCCTGTCCCGGATCAAGGCCTCTGGCGCTTTCCTTCTATGACCCGAAGGATACGGATGAACCGACTCTGCTCCTGGTTCCCTACAGCAACGGACTGCTCTATCGTTACCAGGCAAATACCGGGGAGTACGTAGGAAATTCTGATATCTCCGTATACCGGTCTGATAGCTATGAGGCTCAGTTTGACTACATGTCTTCCGATAATACTCTGTATATTCAGATCTACGATCTGACGGATGTGATCAACCTGGATTCCTGGGTAGAGGAGGGGTGCATCCGGAACAGCCTGGGGCATCACCGGCTGACAAACCGATTCTATACCTATTCCTATAAGAACTCCGGAGAGAATCACATCGGATACTTCTCTCACTACACCACGGAGGAGCTGATTCAGAGAGCGAAGGATATTCTGAAGGATACGAAAATGTCCGACGAGATGAAATCCATTTACGGAATCGAAGATACGCCGTAGAACCCGGATGCCTTGCAGTGTCAGGCCGTATCACTCAAGAAAAGAGTGTCGTTGGGATCATCCCGGCGACACTCTTCGTATATTATCCTCTTCGTTCTGCGGCGATGCCGCCATATTTCACACCTTTTTATACAGACTCGGGAACAGCCTGCTCCGGATGATATAGATATCATGGGGATCATCCTCCCGGCATGCGATATAATCTCCCGGATTTCCCGAATAATACTTCTCTTCATCCCAGGCAGTGAAAAGCTTCACATGCCGTTTCAGCCGCATGGCTTTGATCCTGGAACCGCCGGAGCTGATCACGCCCATGGCATGCTCCATGATCTCCATCCGTTCACCGGTGGCAGAATTCTTGATGGTGGGATCATAATCAAAGCTTCTGCTGTAGGGCTCTCCGGTCCTCCTGTAGCTCCGCTCCAGCTTCTCCTTCGTAATGGGATATACCTCTCCCTCCAGGCCGATCATCAGATAGATGTCATCCCTTACCGTGACCTCCACATCTCCCTCCAGCGTCCGGATCTCCACCCGGGTACCGACGGGGAACAACTCCGTCAGCTTCGCGCAGCCCAGCTCCTGGGGCTGCTTTTCATACAGCTCCAGATATTCCGGCTCCAGCAGTGTATCCTTTGCATACAGCACCTGATACTGTTCGTAGTATTCCTCCAGACGCTCCATCAGGATCCGGTCCGCCAGCGTGTAGGTGTCCTCATCCCCCATGGCATACTGATCCAGCAGATCCGGCCGCACGGTCCCGCCTGCCTTCAGCATATGTCCGCCACCGCCGCCGATGCCATCTGTCAGGAAGGCCGCCAGTTCATCCGCATGCACCTCCTTCACGCAGCTGCGAACGGAAAGCTTCACCTCAAAGGGACTGATATAATAGGCCAGACTCACATCGATGCCTTCCGTCTCCATTACGAAATCACTGATCACTCCCAGGATCCCGGGATCACAGGGTTCCGCCCGGAGCACCACGTATCTACGATCCGGATGGTATTCATACTGTGTGATGGTCTGTCCGGTTATGGACAGCTCCTCCAGGGAAATGTTGGAATTCCGAAGCTCCGTGATCACACTCTTACTGATCTGCAGCGTATCCAGCATATCCCGGTCCAGCGGATGCGACACCTCGGATAACCGGTTCGTATCCATGAAAAGCCCGTAATACAGCGCCGTGGAAAGCTTCTTCTCTTCCGTCAGGCTGAGTCCCTCTTCCCGGATCATATCCCAGAGGATCGTGGCACAGCTTCCGATATTGCTCCGAACCTCCGAAAGCTCCGGCAGTTCTCCCGTCACCTGGTGATGATCGATCACCGCCACCGTCTCCGCCTCCGTGAGCGTTGCATTTTTCTGACCGTACTGACAGTCCACCATGACCAGCAGCTCCGGTACATACATGAAATCCGGCTCGTAGCTGACGGGTACATCCAGTTCCCGGATCATCAGCAGAAGATTTCCCTTCTGCGCTTCCTTCCGTCCGCGGTAAATGAACCGGGCCGTCTTTCCCATCTGCCGGAAGTACCACCAGAGTGCATATCCCGATGCCAGCGCATCCGCATCCGGATTATCATGGCACTGGATCACGATATCCTGATATGAGAGTAATTCTCTTAGTTTCATCCTTACTGTCCATCCCCCGTTACAAAGCTTCCTTCTTCGCCAGAATCCCCCGAAGAGCTATACACAGATAGCTCATATGAAAACAAATGATATGCAGTCCCGTAAACATGTCATACCAGATCTCAATCTTCGACTGGGCTTCTATATCATCGGTCACCATGCCTGTAGTCTGTGTCATGAAGTATACCAGGGCAACCATGGCCATTATGGCCAGAAGGATGGCTCCGATGCGGTTCTCCTCCCCCTTCTGCCTCAGCAACAGCAGGAAGATCAGGGCATAGGCCCCATAAATGATCAGTGAGGTGCCGTATTTGCTCCATCCCACATTATACCCGAAATCATCAATGGAATTCAGTTCATTCTCTTCCCGGATCAGCAGGAAATAATCCAGTGCTGTCAGGGCCAGAGGAAACAGTCCGAGCCACATGCGCTTGCCCTTTTCCTGATTTGCCACACAGGTGGCCAGCAGAAAGGCCAGCGCCAGAAATGACAGATAGATATCCGACCGCCCCATGGTATAGCCTCTGATAAATGCGGAGAGGATCAGCCGGACCAGCATGAACAGGATGGCGATCCCGGAAAGCTCGACCCCGATATTCATCAGCTTCTCCACATTTCGCTCGTATCCGCCCCGAAAGACCGTCTTTGACAGGTCCTCCGTCATGGGCTTCGGTGCGATCTCCGGAACGTAAGTGGGAGACGCGGAGGGAGGTAACGGAACCTGCCCGTCCATGGCGATCTTCTGTCCCGGCAGCAGGTCGTGTCCCGGCATCGGTGCAGGCTGTATGGCCGACTCTCTCGCCGACCCCTTCACCGCCTTCTGCTCCCGCCCGCAGTGGATACAGAAGACTGCTCCTTCGGGGAGCATTTTACCGCAATACATGCAATACATAACGCACCCCCTACTCTTTTTTACTTCCGCAGGCATCGCACCAGCTGCGCCCACGGGGATTCCTCATCCCGCATAACGGACAGATCCAGTCACCCGTGGCCCCGTCTTCGCCGGCTTTGTCTGCTCCATCGTCGCCTGCCTTGTCTGCTCCGGTTCCGCCTGCCTTGTCTGCTCCGGTTCCGCCTGCCTTACTTCCGGCATCTCCGGCTTTGCCTGCCTTGCTTCCGGCTTTCCATGCTCCGGCTTCTCCAGCCTTGCTTCCGTCTGCTGCGGTTCCGTCGGCTCCGCTTTCATCCTTCAGCTCTGCCGTTTTCGGTGTACCGTCCGCTCTCTGCTGATCCATGGGTTTCCTTAGATCTATATATCTGACCTGTCCCTCCGGATCCGGTCGGGAAAGAAGAATCAGTATCGCGATGGGGCCCAGAAAAAGGCCGGCGTAAAACCAGCTTTTTGCATAGCCCTTGCATTCGGAAACAGCATTTGCGATCAGGCCGAAGATCACCATCAGAAATACGCCCCAGATCAACCAGACCATCCACATCTGCATATGCCTTCCCCCCTTCTCCGTATTCCGGTTCTTCCCCCGAAATTCAAAATCCCGGGCCCGGTTTTCGCATCATTTTTCGAACTTTTTCTACCTTTGAAAAAGATACGAAATAATTGTATCACATGATTTTTTGTGCTACAATAGAAAACACTCATGATTTAAGGAGGGCTTCGTTATGAGTATGAATGCAGAGATTACCAAGTGGAAAGGCAAAGATGTGATCCGTCTTTCTGCCGGAACATATACAGCAACCATCGCTCCGTTCCTCGGAAGCAATATCGTCCGGATGCAGGACAGCGCCACCGGTGCGGACTTCTTCCGGAATGACGATTCCAGAACTCTGGAGGAAATCGAAGCCGAGCGTGTGACCTGGGGATTCCCCACTCTTTACCTGCCGAACCGTCTGGCCGGCGGTATCCTGAAATGCAGCGATCACACCTATCAGTTTCCCATTAACGAACCGGATTTCGGAAATGAGATCCATGGTTTTCTTCACCTGCGGGAGCACGAGATCGTGTCTGCGGAAGCAACCGACACCTCTGCCATAGCAAAGACTTGCTACGTATACGATGAGAAGGATCCCATGTTTTCCACCTTCCCTGTAAGCTTCCGTGCGGATTTCACATTTACACTGGATGCTTCGGGCCTGCGTTATGAATTCTCCATGACGAACCTTTCGACGGACCGGCAGCTGCCCTTCGGCATGTGCAACCATACCGCCATGAAGGCGCCCTTCATCGAAGGCTCCGACGGCATGGATTGTCGTCTCTATATTCCCATTGGTGAGAAGTGGGAGCTGGGCCGGGACCTCTGTCCCACACTGGATATGCTCCCCCACGGAAATCATGACCGTCAGTATATGACCGGTTCCCTGATCCCGGTGAAGCAGATCCTGGACAATGACGTATTCAATACCGCCATCGGCGATCTGGACGGCAGAGAGTTCCGCGGTGCCGTTGTTACGGATCTCAAGGCCAAGGTTGAGATCGTTTACGAGATCAGCGATGACTTCATGTTCTGGGTACTCTGGAATGAAGGCGGCGATAAAGAATATTTCTGCCCCGAACCCATGACATGGATGCTCAACGCTCCGAACCTTCCGCTTCCGGGTGATGAATCCGGATACCGTGAGCTGGCTCCGGGCGAATCCAAATCCGTAACCGAAAGAATCTACGCTAGAAAGTCCACAATTTAGCAGGA
>CADBOW010000034.1 GCA_902796375.1 uncultured Lachnospiraceae bacterium
CTGCAGTCCAAGAATATAGTAAACCTTTTCCGGGGAACTGCAGAGGATGCCCAGAAGGAGGGCGCCGAGCTTCTGCAGCCTGTAACCGATACCGTGACCTATGATGACGGTACTACGGAAGAGGTATACGGATTTGATGTGCCGGTTCCGGCTCTGAATGAGGAGTTTGATCTGGCGCTGATCGGTACCAAGGAAAAGTGGTATGACCATAAGGTTATGGTATCAACACCTGTGAATTAGAGGGATCTATGAAACAAAAACGTTTCAAACTCAACCTTATGATATTCGTGCTTCTTGGCACGATGCTTGTAACCTCCTGCGGAAAGCAGGGGGTTACTTCTGCTGATACGGAAACTTTGAAGGAGGCCGGAAATACTGCAGAGGAGGCTGGAAGTGCTGCGAAGGAGGACGGAATCCCCGATGGAACCTACAGTCTTCCCATCACCATGGAGGGGGGATCCGGCAAGGCATCGATCAGGACGCCGGTCACGGTGAAGGTGGACCGGGGGGAGATCACAGCCGAATTTGTCTGGAGCAGCAGCAACTACGATTATATGATCGTAGACGGGAAGCGTTACGAAAATGAAGCCCCTCAGGGCGAGAATTCCAGATTCACCGTAAGGGTTCCGGATCTGACCAAACCCCTCACTGTGATCGGGGATACGGTTGCTATGAGCAAACCCCATGAGATAGAGTATGTGATCACATTTTCGGAGGTTCCGGGAGGAAAGACCGGAGGAACCCAGGAAAAAACCACGGCGGAAGAGGAGACCACATCCCGGGGCAGTTCTGCAGGGAATCAGGAAGGGAATCAGGAAGGAGATCCGGAGGGTCCGGAGTTCTCTTCCCTGGAACAGACCGGGACTATGGAGCTTTCCTACGCGGAATGCTTTACGGTCTCCTATTATGGGTCCTACAGTCTGATCCGGACCCAGTCCGGAGATCAGTATCTACTGGTGGAGAAGGATGCACCCGTACCGAAGGGCATACCCTCCGACATCACACTTCTGAAAAAGCCCTTCGATAAAACCTATCTGGTATCCACCTCGGTGATGGATCATTTTCGGGCATGCGGGTGCATGGGGAGCGTCAGGTTCTCCGGGACGAAACAGGACGACTGGTATCTTCAGGAAGCAAAGGATGCCATGGACCGCGGGGACATCCTGTACGCAGGAAAATACAGCGCACCGGATTATGAACTGCTGCTTTCCGAGGGGTGTGATCTGGCCATTGAGAATACGATGATCTATCATAAGCCGGAGGTGAAGTCCAAGCTGGAGGAGCTGGGGATCCCGGTGATCGTGGAACGATCCAGCTATGAATCCCATCCCCTGGGCAGGCTGGAATGGATCAAGCTCTATGGACTGCTCTATGATAAACAATCGGAGGCGGAAGCATATTTCGAAGCCCAGCGGACAGAGGCAGAGCAGCTTATGAAGAACCCGGCCACGGGGAAGAAGACCGTGTTCTTCCATATCACGGCCACAGGAATGATCAATGTGAAAAAGCCGGGAGATTATGAGGCGAAAATGATCGAGCTGGCGGGCGGCGAGTATATATTAAAAGAGGTATCCGGGATTGACGAGGACGGGAAGTCCGGCATGAATCTTCAGATGGAGGAATTCTACCGGCTTGCATGTGAAGCGGATATCCTGATCTATAACAGCACCATTGGCGGAGAGATCACCTCGCTGGATGAGCTGCTCCGGAAGAATGAGCTGTTCGCGGATTTTAAGGCGGTGAAGGAACACGCGGTATACTGTACAAGCAGGGATTTCTTTCAGGAGTCCACCCACATCGCGGAATTCATGAATGATCTCAGCAATGTTTATTCCGGTGAGTCTGCGGATTTCACCTATCTGAAAAGGCTGGACTAAATGAGAAAACAAAGAACCCTACTCCCATTTATCTTCATAGTGATCCTTCTGGCCGGACTGTTCCTGCTCAGCCTTTCCCTGGGCAGCGTCAAAATTTCGGCCGGAGAAGTGCTTCGGATCCTCACCGGGAACGGCACAGACGGAATGGAGAAGAGTATCATCCTGAATATCCGTTTGCCCCGGATCCTGGCGGCCATCCTGCTGGGTGGGGCCCTGGCCCTTTCCGGTTATCTGCTGCAGACCTTTTTTAACAACCCGATCGCCGGTCCCTTCGTGCTGGGAATCTCATCCGGGGCCAAGCTTGTAGTGGCCCTGGCCATGGTATTTCTTACGGCACAGGGCGTCCTGATCACGCCCTATATGCTGATCCTGGCGGCCTTTCTCGGAGCCATGGCGGCCATGGCATTTGTACTTGTGATCTCCCTTAAGGTGAAGAACATGAGTATCCTGGTGGTGTGCGGGATTCTTACGGGCTACATCTGCTCTGCGATCACGGACTTTGTCGTGACATTTGCGGAGGATTCCGATATCGTGAACCTGCACAACTGGTCCATGGGAAGCTTCTCCGGGATCAACTGGAGTGATATCAGGATCATCACGGTGATCGTGGTATGCTGTCTGGTACTGCTGATCCTGCTGTCGAAGCCCATCGGAGCTTACAGGATGGGAGAGCAGTATGCCAGAAGCATGGGGGTGAATATCAAGGCGCTCCGGGTAATGCTGATCCTGCTTTCCAGCTTTCTGGCAGCTGCCGTGACTGCTTTTGCAGGCCCCATTTCCTTTGTGGGGATCGCGGTGCCGCATCTGATCAAAATCCTGTTCGGCACCACCAGGCCGCTGGTCATGATCCCGGCCTGCTTTCTCGGCGGAGCCTTCGTGACTCTGCTGTGTGATACGCTGGCAAGGATCATTCTTGCACCCACGGAACTCAGTGTGAGCTCCGTGACGGCGGCACTTCTGGCACCGGTGGTGATCCTGATGATGATGAAAAGAGGGAACCGATGGAAGGAATAAAAACAGAAGGGCTTACAATCGGATATGAGCAGGATCTGATCCGTGAGATCAGCCTTCAGGTGACACCGGGGACCATCATGACTGTGATCGGTCCCAATGGGTGCGGAAAGAGTACATTTTTAAAAACCCTCACCGGTGAGCTGAAGAAGCGGGACGGTGTGATCTTTCTGGATGAAACGGACATGGGCGGGATGTCTGAAAATGATGTGGCGCGCCGCATGTCGGTGGTCAGCACGGAGCGGATCCGGCCGGAGTATATGACCTGCCGGGAGGTGGTTGAGGCCGGGCGTTATCCCTTCACGGGCAGACTGGGGATCCTCACTGATGAGGACAGGCGGATCGCCGGAGAAGCTCTGACGCGGGTGCATGCTTCGGAAATCGCAGAACGGGATTTTAACTGTATCAGCGACGGACAGCGGCAGCGGGTCATGCTGGCCAGAGCCATCTGTCAGAGCCCGAAGGTTCTGGTGCTGGATGAGCCCACATCTTATCTGGATATCAAACACAGGCTTGAGATCCTTTCCTGCATCCGGGAGCTTGCGCATGAGGAGCAGGTGGCGGTGGTGATGAGTCTGCATGAGCTGGACAGCGCCATGAGAGTGTCGGATGTGGTGGTGGCCCTGGGAGAGGGGCAGGTGCTCCGTTACGGAAAGCCGGAGGAGGTGTTCCGTGAGGATTTTATCCGAAGACTGTATGAGATCGAGGATGCGGACCTGGGCCTGATCGGAAAGGAACCCTGGTTTACGGGAAATGGTTCTTCGGTGATGGCTTCGGTGATGGCTTCGGGGATGGCTTCGGGGAAGACTCCGGAGAAGACACCGGGTCTGGATGACGTAGCGGCACAGACCGGAAAGACCGGAAGGATCGGAAATATCGGAAAGAACGGAAAGTTCGGAAAGAATGAAAAACCCGGAAAGATCGTAGGGGATGAAAAAAAACAGGGCTGTGCCAGGATCATGATTCAGGGGACCATGTCAAATGTGGGAAAGAGCGTGATCGCAGCGGGTCTGTGCAGGATCTTTACAAAGGACGGTTACCGGGTGGCACCCTTTAAATCCCAGAATATGGCACTGAATTCCTATGTTACGGAGGACGGACTGGAAATGGGCCGGGCGCAGGTGGCGCAGGCCGAGGCGGCCGGTCTGGAGCCGATGGTGGATATGAATCCCGTGCTCCTGAAGCCGAC